>WHSM01000496.1 GCA_009380105.1 Micromonosporaceae bacterium | reverse complement strand
GCGGTTCGGGTACGTCTTCTCGCAGCGCGGGCTCTATCCGGAAGGCGGGTCGACGTGGTTCCTGCCGCGCATCGTCGGGCTGGGCCGCGCCATGGACTGGATGATCAGCGGACGGGTCTTCGACGTCGCGGAGGCGTTCGCAGCCGGGTTGGTGCACCAGGTGCACGAGCCCGGCGAGCTGTTGCCGGCGGCGCGGCGGCTCGCGCGGGAGTTGGCGGACCGGACAGCGCCGATCTCCACCGCCGTGATCCGGCAGACGCTGTACCGGATGAGCGGTCTGGACTCGCCGGGTGCGGCGTTCGCGCTCGACTCGCGGTTGATCGCGAGCTGCGTGGACAACCGGGACGCGGTCGAGGGCATCGTGTCGTTCCTGCAGCGCCGGCCGCCGGAGTTCACCGGCGTCGTCCCGCGTGACCTGCCCGACTTCCTGCCCTGGCAGGACAACCCGCCGCAGGAGCCGACTCTCCCGCGGGAGTCATGACAGCAGGCCGTCCGGCATGCTGGGGGCATGCCTGAGCTGATCGAGAGCCCGACCCAGGTCGCGGCCGTGGGCGAGCCGCCGAAGATCATCGACGAGTACGTCGGCGCCGTGAACACCGGCGCCGAGCAGGTGAGCATCGCGTACATGCGCAGCCCGTCCGGATGGAGCGAGCCCGGCCAGCGGTCGGAGTTCGACGAGTACACGCTCGTGCTGCGCGGCGCGCTGACCGTCGAGCACGAAGGCGGCCGGCTGGAGGTGCGGGCCGGCCAGGCGGTGCACACCAGCCCGAACGAGTGGGTGCGCTACTCGACTCCCGGCCCCGAAGGCGCCGAGTACGTGGCGGTCTGCCTCCCGGCATTCTCCCCGGACTCGGTGCGGCGCGACCCGGAGTGACCGACCCCGGCGGCGTACCCGCAGCTTCTGGTTTCCGACATTGTCGGAAGTCAGAGGGCGCAGTCTGCGACGACAGCGGGATACTCGGCTGCTAGCGGCCCGACACCGCGGAGCCATTGCGCCCACACGCGCATGCGCTCAGGACCCGTGCAGCAACACCGGAGGTCGCGATGCAGCCCACCAGAATCGAGGCAGCCCGGAGCCTCGCCGCTGTCCGTGACGGCCAGCAGCCGCTGCTCGACCGCGAGCTGCGACAGGTGCTCCGGTCCGGGCCGTTCTCGGCCGCGCTGCACCTCGCGATCGAGTCCAAGGGCTGGACCTTGGATCGGGTGCAACGCGCCCTGCTCGCACGTGGGATCGGCGTCAGTCTGAGCACCCTGAGCTACTGGCGACGTGGCCGCAGCCGCCCCGAGCGCCCAGACTCGCTGCGCGCCGTCGACGTGCTGGAAGAGCTGCTTGACCTGCCGCGGGAGTCCCTCGCCGCTCTGCTCGGCCGGCGCCGGCGCCGATCCGCCAGCACGCGCTCTCCGTGACGTTCCACCCGGTGGCGCTGCCGACGCGCTGCCACGCGCACCAGCGCATCGCGGTCGACAGAGTGGGACCGACCACCGAGCCCGATCACAACCAGCCGCGCCTGGCGGCCTGCAGCGCCGCCTGGAACCGGGTCTCGGAGCCCAGGTGCCGCATCAGCAGGGTGATCCGCCGGGTGACGGTGCGCTCCGTGACGCCGAGCGCCCGGGCCATGGCCCGGTCCTTCATGCCGGCGGCGAGCATCGCGAGCAACTCGCGGTCCTGATCGTCGGGTCCGCTGGCCGGGCTGCCGGCGATGACGGCGGCACCCGGGTCGGCGGCGGCCAAGTCGGCGGTGGCGGCGCCCGGGTTGGCAGGGCCGGGCGCGGCGGCTAGCGGCGCCGCCTGCTCCCAGAGCAGGTCGAAGCAGGTGATCAGGACGCTGAGCAGCGGAGAGGTGTGGATCAGGATGCGCACGCCGGTCTCCGCTTCGGCGAAGCTGAGCGGGATCATCGCGATCTGCTGATCCACGATGATCATCTTGAGGTGCACGTCGGGCAGCGCCCGCGCCTCCTCGCCCGCCGTGACCCACGAGAGCACGTCCTCCATCCGACCCGGCGTCGCCAGGCACGGGGCGTGATAGAGCGCCCGGTACCGTACGCCGCGACGCAGCGCCTGCAACTCCTCGGGATTGTCCGCGGGGGCTCCGGTGAGGTACGGCGGACAGTCGACGATGCACACCTCCTGCTGCGCGCTGAGTTGCATCCGGGACAGGTGCTGCAGCACCGCGGGAGCGCCTTCCACCAGCTCGACCAGGTCCGACGGGCCGCCGCGCGGCGGGTCGGCCATCTCCTTGGTCAGTTCGCGGGCGCGTGCCCGCAGCCGCTCCAACTCCTGCTGTCGCCGTAACGCGAGCCCGTCGATGGCGAGATCCGGCGGCGCCGGCGTGTAGCGGGCCGGGGAGGTGGCGGCGATCCGGGTGACCAGGCCGGCCTCGCCGAGGGCCGCCAGCGCGCGCCGCGTCCGGGCAGCCGGCATCCCCAGCACATCGGCCAACTCGGTGGCGGTCAGGCGCGGCCGGGCCAGCAGGTACTGGTACGCGAGGCTCTCGTCGGCCCCGAGTCCGACCGGCTCCAGGAGCGACTCCATACCCGGATGACGGTAGCAGCAGCGTGACCGAGAACCGACGTTGTCGGAAACCAGAACTTCCAGTGGCGCCCATTCTGGTTTAGCGTGCATAGCGCATTCCCAAATCGCTTTCTTCACATCCTGGGGAGGCTCCTGTGAAGAAGCTCATCGTGCTGGCGCGGCTGGTCAGGCTGGCGACCCGCACTTGCCAGAGCCGCCGCATCCGCTACTACTACCGCACGCTGCTGACGAATGGCGGCGTTCGCGGGACCGCATCGTTGTCCGGAGCTTGAGGGTCCAGCCAGCCGACTTCTCCCTCCCGCCGATCGGCCCCTCACGAGCCCTTGTCGTCAGAGCCATATCACGTGTTGATCTCTGT
>WHSM01000423.1 GCA_009380105.1 Micromonosporaceae bacterium | reverse complement strand
GGCGCCACCCCAGACAGCTACCTTTCCCATGTCCCCTCCTTCGGGTCGGTGCGCTTGACGACGCGGATCGGACAGTGAACCTCACCCTGGTTCAAGGGTGGTCCACATTGCCACCGCGGGGCAACACTTACCCCCTTGATCACATGATGCGGCACGCCGGCTGCTCAGCGTGGCCATTCCGCCGCTTGTTCACTGGCCGGTTACGGTCTGTGGTTGTGGCGACGACACCGTTCTCATTCACCGAAGTCAATAGCGAGCCGCCGGCCGCGGAGCAGCTGCGGCGCCGCGCGCTGGTCAACTATGGACACTTCACCTCCATGCAGGCGCGAGGCCGTCGCGTGCGCGGACTGGACCTGCACCTGCGCCGGCTGGACGCCGCCAACCGCGAGCTGTTCGGCTCCGGTGTCGACAACGAGCGGGTCCGTGACTGTCTGCGACACGCCCTCGTCGACGTGGCCGACGCCACCCTGCGGGTGGATCTCTTCCAATCGGAGAAAGATCACACCGACGTGATGGTCACCGCGACCCCGCCCGCGGACCCGCCGCCCACGCCGCAGCGCCTGCGCTCCGTGCCGTACCAGCGGCCGGTCGCGCACATCAAGCACGTCGGCGCGTTCGGCCAGATCTACCACGGGCGGCTCGCCGAGCGTGACGGCTTCGACGACGCTCTGCTCACCGGGCCCGACGGCGCGGTGTCGGAAGCCGCGATCGCCAACGTCGGCTGCTTCGATGGCTCCGGCGTCACCTGGCCGGACGCGCCGGCCCTGCACGGCATCACGATGCAGTTGCTGGAGTCCCGGCTGGACGCCGGCGGCGTGCCGTCCCGGCGGGGCCCGGTGCGGCTGGCGGAGCTGCCGTCGTACGCGACGGTGTTCGTCTGCAACTCCCAGGGCGTGGCGCCGGTGGGGCAGGTCGACGACACGCCGCTGCCGGTCGACGAGAGCTTCATGCGGACCATGATCCGGCAGTACGAGTCGGTGGCGTGGGACCCGATCTGAGGATCCGGGGTCAGGTGAGCCGGCGCACCCGGCCGCTGCGCAGGTCGTACATGGCAGCGACCACCGTCGTCTGCTCCCGCTCTACCGCGTCGGAGATCAGCGCCGAGCGCTCGACCAGGCCGGTCGCGACCCGCCGGGCCTGCTCGGCGACGCACGCGGCCAGGTACACCTTCGGATCGTCGTCAACGCGCGTGGCGCGCACCGCCGGCTCGATCGCCTGCACGACGGCGGCCACGTCGCCGCGCACCGCTTCGACAGCGGCCGTCACAGCGCCGCAGTTCGCGTGCCCGAGCACCACCACCAGCGGAACGCCGAGATGCGCGACGCCGTACTCGGCGCTGCCGATCACGGCTTCGTCCAACACCTGGCCGGCGGTCCGGGCGATCAACAGGTCGCCGAGGCCCTGGTCGAACACCAGCTCCGGGGGCACGCGGGAGTCCACACAGCCGAGCACGCAGGCGATCGGTCGCTGCTGGCCGACCAGCGAGCGGCGCCGCGCGGCCGCCTGGCGCGGGTGCGTGGCCTGCCCGTCCGCGAACCGCTCGTTGCCGGCGACGAGCCGCCGCCACGCGTCGTCGGCGTCGGGACGCGGACCGGCCGCCCGGCGCGACCCGCCAGTGGAGGGCTCCGCGCGGGCAGGGTTCGCGGCGCTCTTGCCCGGCGGGTCGGCGCCGCATGAAGCCAGGGCGCCTGCGGCGGCCACTCCCATCAGGCCGATGACGTCACGGCGAGAGAACGCTCGCCCCCGTATCGAGCTGAACATGGACAAATGCTAGCGAAAGGCGTGCCAGCCGAAGCTGTTGGGCCGATGGGCGCTCGGCGGTACGGACGAGGTTGAAGTCGGCTCTCGGACACAGCGACCGTCACGGCTCGCGACCGTGACGAGACTCAGACCGACGACTACAGGACGTGATCTTCACGACCACGCACAGGTGGGAGGTTCGTCATGGCGCCACCGCCGAACCGGCCGGATTTCCTTCTCCCTTTCGCGGCCGGCGCGAAAGTCGAACTCAAGACGTACGACGGACACAACCCGGTCGACAAGAAGATCGACATGTACCGGCACGGCTGGAAGAGCGGCAGCCCGATTCTGGCGTCGGCCGACGGGGTCGTGCACGAGTGGTTCTTCCCTGGCGGCATCGAGATCCGGCACGGGGACGGATGGTTCACCACGCACATGCACATGGCCAAGCGGATCCCGCGTGGAACCAGGGTCAAGCGCGGCGACTGGGTCGGCGTGATGGGCAGCGTCGGCACCGGCTTTCCGCACCTGCACTACGAGCAGCTGTTCAACGCGCGCAGCGACCTGAACGCGGGCAACCAGCACATCGTCCGGCCGGTGCTGGAGGGCCGCGGGCCAATCGTCATGGATCCCGGCAAACCGATCACGATGGACAGCACCAACGACGCCAGCGCCAGCCGTGACAAGAAGTACTTCTGGGTGGACATCTTCGCCGACGCCCCGGTGTTCGAGGCGCCCGGCAGCGCCAGGCGCACCGGCATCCTGCGCCACGGGCGCAACTACGTGTACTGCAAGACGAAGGGAACGGTTGTCGAGGTCGGCCCGCACCGCAACCACTGGTGGTTGAAGACGGATCCGGACGAGGGCAGGGGCCACTGGGTCTCGGCGTACTACCTGACCCGTTGGGGCAACCACGAGGCCAAGGACAACGACGGCGTGGTCATCCCCGACTGCAAGAGCTGACCGGCGGGCCCGGAGCCGATCACCCGAGCAGCGGTGCGGGCGTCGCGCTCAGCGCCACGTCCACGGCCTCTGGCGAGAGCACCTGGTCGAGCACCATCCCAGCGCAGGCCAGCACGCTCGCCTCCTCTTCCAGCACCGCGGGGGCGATGCGCAGCGTGCGGGTCACGATCGCGCTGGAGCGCTGGTAGACCAACTCCCGGACTCCGGCGACCAGCGGCTCGTACGCGTACGCCAGGTCGCCGCCGATCACGATCAGGGCCGGATTGAGGAGGTTGACGGCCCCGGCGAGCACCTCGCCCAGGCGACGCCCGGCCTCACGGACCAGCCGCACCGCGTCCGGATCACCGGCCCGCACGAGGTCGGCCACGCCGCGGGCGTCCCTGACCTCGCGGCCTGACGCGGCGAGCGACCGGGTCAACGCCCAGCCGCTGGCGACCGCCTCCAGGCAGTCGAGGTCGCCGCAGCGGCACACGGCGCCGCCGGCGTCGGCGACCTTGATGTGCCCGATCTCCCCTGCCGCGCCGAGGGCGCCCCGCTGCAGCCTGCCGTTGCCGATGATCGCCGCGCCGATGCTGGTCGACGCCTTGATCACCAGGATGTCGTCGACCTCGGGGCGCCGGCGCTGCTCGGCGAGGGCCAGCATGTTCACGTCGTTCTCCACCCGCACGGGACCCGGGAACCGCGCGGTGAAGTGGTCGGCGATCGCCACGTCGCCCCAGCCCGGCACGACGGCCGGGCTGACGCTGCGCCCGGTCTCAACGTCGACAGCGCTGGGAAGGGTCACCCCGACGCCGCGGACGTCCGCCACCGTGCGGCCGGACTCGGCGAGCAGCTTGCCCATGCGCCGCACGACGGACGTGAGCACCATTTCCGGCCCGGGAGCCAGGTCGACGGAGAATCCTGCGCGCGCGAGGATCTCGCCGGCGAGGTCGCAGACCGCGACCTGGGCCCGGCTGGCGCCGATGGCGGTCGCGAGCACTGCGCCGCCGCGGGCGTGAAAGGCCAGGCGCACCGGGGGCCGCCCGC
>WHSM01000134.1 GCA_009380105.1 Micromonosporaceae bacterium | reverse complement strand
GATCCGCAGCAGCGGGCTCGCGACATCTGCCTGCGGCTTCTGGCGCTGCGGCCGCGCACTAGAGCTGAGCTCGCCACGGCGTTGCGCCGGCGTGCCGTGCCGGACGAGGTCGCGGAATCGGTGCTCGAGCGCTACAGCGAAGTCGGCATGATCGACGACGCGGCGTTCGCCGAGGCCTGGGTGACCAGTCGACATCACGGTCGAGGGCTGGCTCGACGGGCGTTGGGACACGAGCTGCGTCGCAAGGGTGTGGACAGCCCGACGGTGAGCCGGGCCCTCGACCAGCTCGATCCCGACACCGAGCGCGAGACGGCGGAGGCCCTGGTGCGACGTCGACTCCGCACGTTGTCAGGCGCGCCGCCTGACGCGGCGTTCCGCAAGCTGGTCGGGATGCTGGCGCGCAAGGGCTACTCGGCGGGTCTCTCGGTCCGGGTCGTTCGAGACGCGGTCGCCGAGGCGGCCGAGGCCGCTGAGTTGGAGTTGGACGCGCTCGTTGACGCGGCGGACGCGGCGGACGCGGCGGAGTTCCAGCCCTGCCCGACAGGTTGAGCACGGGCGCGCCGTGGGCGCCGAAATGGAATAACTGGAATGTAACTGGCGAATGCCCACACTGGTCCTGCTTGACCGTCCGCTGGCTGCGGACATAGCCTCGCTAGAGAGGAAGAGTTCGACTACAGCGGGTGCAACGCCGCGATACATAGACGCTACGAAAACGGCATAATTTAGACCCGGCGGGATACCCGAGATGCGTCGCTGCCAGGTGGGCGTGCGGCGGATATCGGCGTATCCGCCATCGGCGGCGTTTCACAGCGCCGCAGGCCGGGCGTACCCGCGCGTCGGGCGCTCCTCGGGTAGCCGCAGCCACTGCGGCCGGCGAAGAGGAGGAACGGCCATGACCGCCGTCGAAGTGCTGATGCTCGTAGCGCTTGTTGTTGTGGTGGCGGTCAGCGCGGCTTTCGCCGTCGGGTGGGTGCTGCTGCGCCGGGTCCAGGTCTCGTCACGGTCTCTGCCACAGGGGGACGACCCGGCCTTTGTCGCCGAGAAGGAGCGCCAGGAGAGCACGTTGGCGCAGTTGCGCGCCGCCGCCGACCGCGCCTCGACCACCATCGACGACGCCAAGGCTGAGGTGGTGGCCGCCCGCGCGCAGGTGGCGGCCGCAAAGGAGAAGCTGCTCTCGGTGCGCGCCGAGTCCGCACGGCTCGGCGAGGCGGCGCGTGGCGAGGCCGACGCGATGCTCGAACGGGCCCGCCAGCAGGCGGAGCAGGACGCTGAACGCTTCAGAGAAGCCGCGCGCCGCGCCGCCGACGAGGAGACCGCCCGACTCGCGGCTTCCAACAGAGAACGCGCCCTGGACGTGGAGCGGCGCGAGCGTCTGCTGGAGGAGCGAGAGCGCAGGCTCGCCGAGGAGGCGGAGCGGCTGGCTGAGCGCGACCGGCGGCTCGGGGTCGCGGAGACGGACCTCATCGAACGCGAAGCCGCGCTTGCGGAACGGGAAGACGGTCTCGCGGACACCGAAGCCGAACAGCGCCGCGAGTTGGAGCGAATCGCCGGCCTCACCGCCGAGGCGGCGAAAGCGGAGCTGGTCGATGCGATCGAGGCCCAGGCCAAGCGGGACGCGGCGCTCCTCGTGCGCGACATCGAAGCCGACGCGAAGCACACGGCTGACGAACGCGCGCGCCATGTCGTGGTGGAGGCGATCCAGCGCGTCGCCAGCGAGCAGACCGCCGAGAGCGTGGTCAGTGTGCTGCACCTGCCCAGCGACGAGATGAAGGGCCGGATCATCGGCCGCGAGGGCCGCAACATTCGCGCGTTCGAGTCCGTCACCGGCGTGAACCTGATCATCGACGACACGCCGGAGGCGGTGCTGCTCTCCTGTTTTGATCCGGTACGCCGCGAGGTCGCCAGACTCGCCCTCGACCGACTGGTGCTCGACGGCCGCATCCATCCGCACCGCATCGAAGAGGTCTACGAGGAGTCCCGCGAGGAGGTTGGCCGGCTCTGCCAGCGCGCTGCGGAGGACGCGTTGGTGGAGGTCGGCATCACCGACATCCACCCCGAACTGGTCACGCTCCTCGGTCGGCTGCGTTACCGCACCAGCTACGGGCAGAACGTGCTCAAGCACCTCGTGGAGACCTCGCACATCGCCGGCGTCATGGCCGCCGAGTTGGGCGTGGAACGGGAGCTGATCAAGCGCTGCGCGTTCCTGCACGACATCGGCAAGGCGCTCACCCACGAGGTGGAGGGCAGCCACGCCCTGGTCGGAGCGGATCTGGCCCGCAAGTACGGCGAGGACGAGGCCGTCGTGCACGCGATCGAAGCGCACCACAACGAGGTGCCGCCGCAGACTATCGAGGCGGTGTTGACGCAGGCCTCGGACTCGTGTTCGGGAGGGCGGCCGGGCGCCCGCAGGGAGAGCCTGGAGGCGTACATCCAGCGGCTGGAGCGGATCGAGGAGATCGCGTCCGGGAAGAGCGGCGTGGAGAAGGTCTTCGCGATGCAGGCGGGCCGCGAGATCCGGGTGATGGTCCGTCCCGACGACGTCGACGACATCGGAGCGGCCATGTTGGCGCGGGACGTCGCCAAGCAGGTCGAGGAAGAGTTGACCTACCCGGGGCAGATCCGCGTCACCGTGGTGCGGGAGTCCCGCGTCACCGAAATCGCCCGTTAAACAGCTGATCGTCGCCGGAGGGCAGAGACGGCTGGGGCCCCCGATCGGGGGACCCCCCACAAGGTGGGCTTGCTACTTCGCCGCCGCGATCCCGGTCGGACCGGCTTGGACTACCCCCGTGACCTCGTCGGTGGCGATCTCCACGACGGGAATGCCCTTCTTCCGAGCGCCTTCCCGCATCCGCCGTTCCAGCCAGTGCGCGAACCAGGAGAGGAGCGCGCACATCGCGATGTAGACGGTGGCCACCACCAGTAGCACCGGCACTTGCGGCACGCCGAACGCCAGCCGGTTACCGATCTGGCGGCCCACGTAGAGCAGCTCCGGGTACGTGATGATGAACCCCAACGCGGTGTCTTTGAGCAGCACCACCATCTGGCTGACAATCGACGGCAACATCGACCGCACCGCCTGTGGCAGCAGCACCAGGGTCATCACCTGAGTCTTGCGCAGCCCGATCGCGTACGCCGCCTCGGACTGGCCCCGGGCCACGGCGAGGATGCCAGCCCGGAAGATCTCCGCGAGCACCGAGCCGTTGTAAAGGGTGAGGCCAAGCACCACCGCCCACAGCGCCGGGATCCCATACCCCAGTTGCCGGGAGCCGTAGTAGAACAAGAACATCAGGATCAGCAGCGGGATCGCCCGGAACAGTTCCACCACGATGTTGGACGGGGCCCGGAAGTACAGGTGGTCGCTGAGCCGCCCGGTGGCGAAGATCGCTCCGAAGAGCAGCGCCAGCACGGCGCCGAGCCCGAAGGCCTTCAGGGTGGCTAGCAGCCCGTTGAGCAGCTCCAACTGGACGCTCCTGAACTCGAACTGCGCCCACTTGATGTACTCGAACTGGCCGGTGTCGTAGAAACGGTCAATGACGTACCAAATCAGGGCGACGATGGCGAGCGCCGCAGCCACGCCGATCGCCCGGTTGCGGAGCCGCGCCCGGGGCCCCGGGATGTCGTACAGAACCACGCTCATCGGGACACCGCCCAGCGCCGCTCCATGGCCCTCTGCAGCGCCACCAGTGGGGTGATCAAGATCAGGAAGAAGATTAGCGTCCAGAGAATGGTGTGGATCTGATCCCCGCCTCTCTCGGATATGTTCTGCCGGATCGCGGCCGACTCCAACACCGAGAAGCCACCGGCGATGGTGGTGTTCTTCAGCAGCGCGATCATGACGCTGCTCAGCGGCGGGACGATCGCCCGGAATGCCTGGGGCATCACAATCAGGCCGAGCACCTGGCCGAAGGTCATGCCGATGGCACGCGCGGCCTCCGACTGCCCGGGTGAGACGGTGTTCACCCCGGATCGGACCACCTCGCAGACGAAGGCGGAGGTGTAGATGGTCAGCGCGGAGTACGCAATAGTGAAGAACCCATTCTGGCCAAAGGTGCTCGGGAACGCGACGTCGAGCTTCGGCGTGGCGAAGACGAGGAAGACGAACACTAGCGTCAGCGGGGTGTTCCGGATGACGTTGACGTACGACGCCCCGAACGCGCGCATCGCGGGCACCGGCGAGACGCGCATGGCGGCCAGGGCGGTGCCGAGCACCAGGGAGCCGATGGCGGCGATGATGAACAGATAGATCGTCGACAGGAACCCGGGTATGAACAGGTCCGAGTTCTTGGTGAGAGTTTCCCAGAACGAGAGCATTTCTCTATGTCCTTGTGTGGTGGGCGCTGACAGGGCGGAGAAGCGCCCCTACGACTGGTGGGCGCGCAGTGTTTCCTGCACGCCCACCAGTTACCTCGTCAACGTGGCGCGATTCGTACGCTCAGCTGTGCCGGGCACACAAACGCGTGCCATGAGCTACCGGGTCAGCAGTCGTCCAGCTTCGGAGCCTCGCTGGTGGTGCCCGAAAGGCCGAGGGTGCCGTCGTAGATCTTCTGCCAGGTGCCGTCGTCCATGGCGGTTTTCAGGATGTCGGAGACCTTCTCGCACATTGCCTTGTCGCCCTTGGGCAGGCCGACGCCGTACCGCTCCTCGCTGAAGGTGTTGCCGAGGACCTTGAGCGAGTCGGGGGCCTGGCTGGCGTACCCCATCAGGATCGCGTCATCGGTGGTCACCGCGTCGACCTTCTGGTCCAGCAGCTGCGAGACGCAGTCGGAGTAGGTCTTGAACTCGACAGTGTCGTCGCTGTAGCCCTCGTCCCGGATCCGCTGGATCGACGTTGAGCCGGTGGCCGAGCAGACCTTCTTGCCCTTCAGGTCCTCGGGGCCCTTCATCGAGTCGTCGTCCTTGCGGACCAGCAGGTCCTGACCGCCGATGAAGTACGGGCCGGCGAACGAGACCTTCTGCTTGCGCTCGTCGGTGATCGAGTAGGTGCCGACGTAGTAGTCGACCTCGCCGCCCTGCAGCGCCGTCTCCCGGTTCTCCGACGGGATCTCCTTGTACTCGATCTTGCTCGGGTCGACGCCGAGTTTCGCGGAGATGAGCTGTGCGAGCTCGATGTCGAAGCCGCAGCGGTTGCCTTCGGTGTCCTTGTAGCCGAGGAACGGCTGGTCGGCCTTGACGCCGACCACGACCTTGCCGGCCTTCGAGATCTTGTCGAAGGTCTTGCTGCCCTCGACCGTCACGCCCGAGTCGACCTCGAACGTCGCGTCCGAGGACTCACACTTGTCGGTGGCGGCCGGGTCCTCGGTGCCGTTGCCGTTTTCGCCTGGGCCGCCCTCCTGGCCGCATCCCGAGAGGATCAGCGCGGCGACGCCGAGCACGGCCGCCATGGTGCGAATGCGCATTGCGTTCCTTCCGTTGTGGTGAATGTGTTTCCAGAGCACTTAGTGGGTGAGGATCTTGGACAGGAAGTCCTGTGCCCGCTGGGTCTGCGGGTTGGTGAAGAACTCGTTGGGGGTGGCCTCCTCGACGATCTGGCCCTCGTCCATGAAGATCACGCGGTTGGCGGCGCGCCGGGCGAAGCCCATCTCGTGGGTCACCACGAGCATGGTCATGCCTTCCTGGGCGAGCGAGACCATCGCCTCGAGAACCTCGTTGATCATCTCGGGGTCGAGGGCGCTGGTGGGCTCGTCGAAGAGCATCACCTTGGGCTGCATCGCCAGCGCCCGCGCGATCGCGGCGCGCTGCTGCTGCCCGCCGGAGAGTTGGGCCGGGTACTTGTCGGCCTGATTCGTGATGCCCACGCGGTCGAGCAGCGCCATGGCCCGCTCCCGCACGACGGACGACTTCTCCTTGCGGACCTTGATGGGGCCCAGCATCACGTTGTCCAGAATGGTCTTGTGCGCGAAGAGGTTGAAGGACTGGAACACCATCCCCACCTCGCTGCGCAGCTTCGCCAATGCGCGACCTTCGCTCGGCAGCACCTGGCCGGCGAGGCGGATCTCGCCTTTCTCGATCGGCTCAAGCCTGTTGATCACCCGGCACATGGTGGACTTTCCGGAGCCGGAGGGACCGATCACCACGATCACCTCGCCGGCCTGGACGCTGAGGTTGATGTCCTGCAGCACGTGCAGATCGCCGAACCACTTGTTGACGTCCTTCAGCACCACGAGCGGCTCACCAGCGGCAGGAGGCGTCGGTTGGCTTGAAACGTCGGTCACGGTTGTGTCGTCCACGGTCTCGATCGGCCTCGCGTCTCATTCCGGAACCTGGCAGGGTCGGCTGGCTACACCAACCGGTTCGGCTCACTTTAAGCCCGGCTTGCGACTCGGAGTGAGTAGGTGCGGTCACGGCAAGGTAACGTCGTGCGCTGCACGCTGTCCGGATCGGGCGGCTAGGCTCGCATCGAGATGAATTCCCCGGCAGACACCCAGATGACGCCCGGCCCTACCCGGACATATCAGGTTCGAACGTACGGCTGCCAGATGAACGTGCACGACTCGGAACGTATCGCCGGCCTGCTGGAGCAGGCGGGGTACGCGCCGGCCGCCGACGACTGCCCGGACCTGGTCGTGTTCAACACCTGCGCGGTGCGGGAGAACGCCGACAACCGGCTCTACGGCAACCTCGGCCACCTCGCGCCGGTCAAGGCGAAGCGTCCCGGCATGCAGATCGCCGTCGGTGGCTGCCTGGCGCAGAAGGACCGGGGTGAGATCACCCGCCGAGCGCCGTGGGTGGACGTGGTGTTCGGCACCCACAACATCGGCTCGCTGCCGACGCTGCTGGAGCGCGCGCGGCACAACGCCGAGGCCGAGGTGGAGATCCTCGAAACCCTCGAGGTGTTCCCGTCCACGCTGCCCACGCGGCGGGAGTCGACGTACTCGGGCTGGGTCTCGATCTCGGTGGGCTGCAACAACACCTGCACCTTCTGCATCGTCCCGTCGCTGCGCGGCAAGGAGAAGGACCGCCGGCCCGGCGAGATCCTGGCCGAGGCGCAGGCCCTGGTGGACGAGGGCGTCCTGGAGGTCACCCTGCTGGGCCAGAACGTCAACTCGTACGGCGTGGAGTTCGGCGACCGGCTCGCGTTCGGCAAGCTGCTGCGGGCCTGCGGGGACATCGACGGCCTGGAGCGGGTCCGGTTCACCTCGCCGCATCCCAAGGACTTCACCGGCGACGTGATCGCGGCGATGGCGGAGACCACCAACGTCTGCCATCAGCTCCACATGCCGCTGCAGTCCGGGTCGGACCGGGTGCTGAAGGCGATGCGCCGCTCGTACCGAAGCGGAAAGTACCTCGACATCCTGCGCAAGGTGCGCGAGGCGATGCCGGAGGCGGCCATCACCACCGACATCATCGTCGGCTTCCCCGGCGAGACCGAGGAGGACTTCGAGGCGACGCTGGACGTGGCGCGGCAGGCGCGGTTCGCCGGCGCGTTCACGTTCCAGTACTCCAAGCGCCCGGGCACGCCCGCGGCGGAGCTGCCGGGTCAGCTTCCGAAACAGGTCGTGCAGCAGCGGTACGAGCGACTCGTCGAGCTGGTCAACCAGATCTCCTGGGAGGAGAACAAGACCCGGGTCGGCCGGACCGTCGAGGTGCTGGTCGCCGTGGGGGAGGGGCGCAAGGACAGCGCCACCGGCCGGATGTCCGGCCGCGCCCGCGACGGCCGCCTGGTCCACTTTGTCGGTACGCCGGAGGTGCGCCCCGGGGACGTGGTGGAGCCGGTCGTGACGTACGGGGCGCCGCATCACCTGGTCGCCGACGGGCCGCTGGTCTCACACCGGCGCACCGGGGCCGGGGACGCCTGGGAAGCCGGCCACACGTCGAAGACGCCGGGCGTGATGCTGGGTCTGCCGACCGTCGGCCCGCCGCCGACCCCGGCGGCCAGCGGCCACGGCTGCGGCTGACGACGCCGAACTCTGCTAGCTGGTTCTTTCCGCGAGCTCCAAGCTCTGCTAGCTGGTTCTTTCCGCGAGCTCCAAGAACTTGCGCTTGGTTTCGAGCGCCTTCTCCGCCTCGGCGATGCGGCGCTTGTCTCCAGCCTCCCGGGCCCGCTCCAGACGCTCCTCGGCCTCCGTGACCTGGTTGCGCATCTGCTCCAGCAACGGGCTCTCGCTCGGCGCGGTGCGGCGCCACGCGGAGTCCATCGCCTGGCGCACCTTGTCCTCGACCGCGCGGAGCCGCCGGTCCAGCGGATGCCGGTGCTGGCTCGGCACCCGGCCGGCCTCGTGCCAGCGGCCCTGGATCTCGCGCAGCTTGTTCTGCGCCGTCTGGGGGTTGGCGTCCACGTCGATCGCTTCGGCTTCGGCCAACAGAGCCTGCTTGAGCTCCACGTGGGTCCGCTCTTCGGCGTCGCGCGCTGAGAACACTTCGCTGCGGTGCGAGAAGAACGCGTCCTGCGCGGCCCGGAACCGCTCCCACAGCTTCTGCTCCGTGTCGCGGGCGGTGCGGCCCGCCGCCTTCCACTCGGACATGAGCTGCTTCATCCGGGTGGCGGTCGGCCCCCAGTCCGTGGAGCCGGCGAGCTGCTCGGCCTCGGCGACCAGCTCCTCCTTGCGGGACTGCACCTGCTTGCGCTCGGCGTCCAGCCCGGCGAAGTGGGCGCCACGCCGCCGGGAGAACGCGTCCCGGGCTGCCGCGTACCGCCGCCACAGCTCGGTGTCGGCCTTCCGGTCGCCGGTGCGGATGGTCTTCCACTCCTCGAGGATCTCCCGCATCCGGTCGCCGGCGGCCTTCCACTGCGCGGACTCGGCGGCGATCTGCTCAGCCTCCAGGGCGAGCGCCTCCTTGCGGCTGAGCGCCTCGGCTCTGGCGGCCGCCTTGGCTTCCTTCGCCTCGGCGGCGCGCTTCTCCGCCTGCACGCCCAGCTCGTCGAGTCGGGCGGCGAGGGTGTCGAAGTCCCCGATCGCGTGCGCGGTGTCCAGCGAGTCGCGCAGCCGGCGGATCGCCTTCACCGAGTGCTGAGGATCGGCCGCGCCGCTGGCGAGCCGCGTCTGCAGCAGGTCAACCTCGGTGACGATGTCGGCGAATCGGCGGGCAAAGTGCAGCAGCCCCTCTTCCGGGGTGCCGGCCTGCCAGGAGCCGACCTCTCGCTCTCCGGCCGCGGTCTTCACGTACACCGTGCCGTCCGCGTCGATGCGACCGTAGGTCGTCCAGTCGCGGGCGTCTGTGCTCATCGAACCCATCCTCGCGTTGTTGCGCGGCTCGCCGGCGGCTCGGTGTGCCGTCGGGTCTGCCGCCCTGCGCGTTTGCCGCGCTCACCCACGCATTCTCACAGGTAGACCCATACCCGCGTCGAGCGGCTGCCGCTGAACCGTGACCTTACGGAGGTTCGGCGCGCGCGGCGACCCTCCCTCATCCCGATGTGGCGGGAGGCCCCGGGTAGGCGTGCGGTTACCGTGTGCGGGTGCTTGTAGCTGTCGCGGTGTGCCCGCACCCGCCGATGTTGGTTCCGGAGATCGCCCAGGGCGCGGCCCCGGAGTTGGAGCCCGTGCGCGCCGCGAGCCTGGCGGCGATCGGGCGGCTGTGCGTGGCGAAGCCGTCGGCGGTGCTGGTGCTCGGCGCCGGCCCGGAGACGCGGCGTTACGCGGCCAGCAGCTTCGGAGACTTCGGACGGTTCGGCGCTGTAGACGTGCGGGTGGGTTTCGGCAGGCACAACTGCGCCGGCGCGTCGCAGATGCCGTTGCCGCTGTTGGTCGGCGCCTGGTTGCTCGGCGAATCGACCCGGCAGGCCGAGACGCCATCCGGGCGGGACACCCTCCGGCTGGGCACGGTCGTCGCGGTCGACTCCCCGCCCGGCGAGTGCGCGGCGCTGGGCCGGCGGCTCGTGGACGACCCGGAGAGCCGGGTCGGCCTCCTCGTGATGGGCGACGGGTCGGCGCGTCGTACCGACAAAGCTCCCGGACACCACGACGGCCGCGCGGCGGGCTTCGACGAAGGAGTGGCCGCAGCGCTGGCCGCCGCCGACACCGACGCGTTGTCGCGTCTGGATCCCGGCTTGGCCGCCGAGCTGATGGCGGCGGGCCGGGCTCCGTGGCAGGTGCTCGCCGGGGCCGCCGAGGGCCGTGCGTGGCGTTCTGAGTTGCTGTACGCCGACGCCCCGTACGGCGTCGGCTACTTCGTCGCGTCGTGGGCAGCGTAATGCAGGTCGTGGCTGTCGTGGGGCCGACGGCGAGCGGGAAGTCGGCGCTGGGCACGGCGTTGGCGAGCGCAGTCGGCGGCGAGGTGGTCAACGCCGACTCGATGCAGCTCTACCGGGGCATGGACATCGGCACCGCGAAGCTGAGCCGCGCCGAGCGGGCCGGCGTGCCCCACCACCTGCTGAACATCTGGGACGTCACGGAGCCGGCGAGCGTGGCCGACTACCAGCAACGGGCCCGGCGGGTCATGGACGAGTCGCTCGCCGCCGGCCGCGTCCCGGTGCTGGTCGGCGGCTCCGGCCTGTACGTGCGGGCGGCGCTGGACCGGATGGAGTTCCCCGGCACCGACCCGGCGCTGCGGGCCAGCCTGGAGGCCGAGTCAGCCCGGGTCGGCCCGGAGGCGCTGCACGCTCGGCTGGCCGAGCGCGACCCGGCCGCCGCCGAGCGGATCCTGCCCAGCAACGGCCGGCGGATCGTGCGGGCACTGGAAGTGGTGGAGCTGACCGGCTCGTTCACCGCCGCGTTGCCGAG
>WHSM01000081.1 GCA_009380105.1 Micromonosporaceae bacterium | reverse complement strand
TCCATGATCAACTGACGGCAGCGGCCGCACGGCGGCAGCGGCTCCCCAGCCCCGCCGACGCAGCTCAGAGCGATCAGCCGGCCCCCGCCGCTCGCGTGCAGCGCCGAGACGAGGCCGCACTCGGCGCAGAGCGTCATACCGTACGAGGCGTTCTCGACGTTGCAGCCCGCGACGACCCGGCCGTCGTCGACCAGTCCGGCGGCGCCGACCGGGAACCCCGAGTACGGCGCGTACGCCTGCCGCATCGCCGCGACCGCGGAGTCCCGCAACACTGCCCAGTCGATCTCCGCCACAGGGCTCAGGCTAACCCTTGACGTACGGCTGGCCGTTGGCAGCCGGAGGACGCACCTTGCCCACCAGCCCCGCCACCGCGAAGATCGTGGCGATGTACGGCAGCATCGCCAGGAACTGCGAGTCGATCGGGCTGTCTATCAGGCGCAGGTAGTCCTGCAACTGGTTGGCGAACCCGAACAGCACAGCGGCCGCGAGCGCCCCGGTCGGGCTCCACCGGCCGAAGATCAACGCCGCGAGCGCGATGAAGCCCTGGCCGTTGGTCATGCCCTTGACGAACCCGCCGGTCGAGCCGATCGTGAAGAACGCGCCGCCGATCCCGGCGATCATGCCGCCGTACATGACGTTGCGGTATCGCACCCACTGGACCCGGATCCCGACGGTGTCGGCCGCGGCGGGGTGCTCACCCACGGCCCGCACCCTCAGACCCCAACGGGTGTGGAACAGCGCGAAGTAGACCACTGTCACCAGCGCCAGCGCGATGTAGAGGAAGACGTTCGCCTCGAACAGCACGGGGCCGATCACGGGAATGTCTGACAGATACGGGATCGCGAACTCGCGGAAGGTGCCCGGGTTGTTGAACGTCGCCTGCTCGGTCTGCATCACCCGCTCGTACAGGTAGCCGGTGAGGCCGAGCGCGAGCACGTAGAGCACCACGCCGAGCACGATCTGGTCGACCAGGTAGCGGATCGCGAACACCGCGAGCAGCGCCCCGATCAGCAGACCGCCGAAGGCCGCTCCGACCAGGCCCAGCCAGACGCTTCCGGCGACCGAGCCGATCAGGGCGCCGCCGAACGCGCCCATCAGCAACTGACCCTCGATCGCGATGTTGATGACCCCAGCCCGCTCACAGAACAGGCCGCCGAGCGACCCGAGGACGATCGGCAGCGCGAAGAACAGAGTGCCGCTGGCGGTGCGGACCAGCGGCATGAAGTCCCCCGCCACCTGCCAGCACAGGAACGACAACAGGAACGCGCCGATCGCCACCGCCGTGGCCCAACCGAAGTGGTGCGCGGCGAGGCGGGTCAGCAGCGCCACCCCGACGGCAGCGCACAGCACGCCCAACAGCACCGCGCCGAGCTTCGCGGGCACCTCCACGGCGAGCCCTTCCGAATTTTCGGACAGGGTGAACCGGGCGACCTCGCCGCCTGGCGCCAGCGCGCCGAACACGAGCGCGGCGAAGGCGCCGAGGAGCAGGTACATGGCTCCGGCCTTGCGCGAGCGGGTCCAGAACCCGCGGGCGGTGGTGGACTCGGCGACCTCGTCCAGGTGCAGCGTCGTCATGTCGTCACCAGCCCCTCGCCGCGGCCAGTCCGGCGGCGGCGCCACGTTCGGCTCGCAGCCGGAACACTGTCTTCACCAGCGCCGGCGCCGCGATGAAGAGCACGATCAACGCCTGCAGGATCATCACCAGGTCCACCGGCACGCCGGCCGCGCCCTGCATCCGCACGGCTCCGGCACGCAACGCACCGAAGAGGAGCCCGGCGAGCACCGTGCCGAGCGGTTTGCCGCGTCCGAGCAGCGCGACTGTGATCCCGTCGAAGCCCGTCTCGCCGATCACGGCCGGCGTCAGCGAATGGGCGGTGCCCAGCAGGATCGTCGCGCCGCCGAGCCCGCTGAGGCCTCCGGCGAGCGCCATCGCCGCCACGTACGTCCTTCCGATGCTCATGCCGGCGGTGCGGGCCGCGTCAGGATTGGAGCCGACGGCGCGCATCTCGAAGCCGAGCGTGGATCGGCGCAACAGCCACGCGACCCCGACGGCCGCGACGAGCGCGAGCAGGATTCCGGCGTGGACCCGCAGGTTGTCCCCTGCCAACGGCCACAGCTGCGCGTTGTCGTCGACCAGCTTGCTGATCGCGTCGTTGCGCCCTGGCCGTTGCACGCCCTCCTGGATCACCAGCCACACCAGGAAGTTCAGCGCGATGTAGTTCAGCATGATCGTGACGATCACCTCGTGGGCGCCGGTGCGGGCTTTGAGCAGTCCTGGAACGAAGCCCCACGCGGCGCCGCCGATCAGCCCGCCCAGCAACGCGACCAGCAGGTGCAGAACAGGCGGCAGGTGGAGCCAAAAACCCGCCATGCCCGCCACGATCGCGCCCATGATCGCCTGGCCGTTGCCTCCGATGTTGATCAGCCCGGAGCGGAACGCCAGTGTGAAGGACAGGCCGGTCAGGATCAGCGGAGCCGCGTTGGTCAGGGTCTCGGAGATCGGCCGGAACACCCGGTACCACGCTGTCTCTCCTGCCAGCGCCTGCCGCAACGTCTCGACGTCGATGAACGCGCCTTTGAACAACGCCCCGTACGCGCCGCCGACAGAGCTCCAGATGGCGGAGACCGCGTCACTGGGCCGGGAGAAGAGGTACGAGAACGTGCCCAACACCGTCTCGTCGGAGAACACGATGATCAGCCCGCCGGCCACCAGTGACAGCATGATCGCCAACGCGGTGACGGTACCGGGGTTCGCGGTCGTCAACCCGTCGACGAACGAACGCCCTCTCGGCCCACCCGCCGGGGGCTGCTCGCCGGCTGCGACCTGATCGCCGGCCGGAGCATCCGTGCCGGCTGGAGCATCCGTGCCGGTCTGGGGCTGCGCTCCGGCCGGCGGCTCGGCGCCGGACGCCGGCCCCTGCTCGTCCGAGCTCATGGCTGGTCCTCTTCCCCTGCGCGCGTCGCCGTTCCGCCCGTCTGGTTCGCCTCGCCTGTCAGATCGGGCTCGTCGGTGACGCCGGCCATCAGCAGGCCGATCTTCTGCCGCGAGGTGCCCGCCGGCACCACGTCGAGGATCTTGCCGCGGTACATCACGGCGATCCGGTCCGCCAGCGCGAGCACCTCGTCCAACTCGCTGGAGATCAGCAACACCGCGGTGCCGGTGTCGCGCTCCTTGATCACCCGGGCGTGGATGAACTCCGTGGAGCCGACGTCGACGCCCCTGGTCGGCTGGCTCGCCACGAGCAGCTTCAGCTTGCGGGACATCTCCCGCGCGACGACCACCTTCTGCTGATTGCCGCCCGACAGCGTGCTCGCCGTCGTCTCTGTCGACGACGCGCGCACGTCGAACTCGGCGACCCGCTGCTCGGCGGCTGCGCGGACCGCCGCCGGCCGCAGCGCGAGCCCGGAGGCGTACGGAGGCTGGTCGAACACGTTGAGCGTGAGGTTCTCGGCGACGGTGAAGTTCTTCACCAGGCCGTGCCGAGTGCGGTCCTCGGGGATGTAGCCGACCCCGGAGCGCAGCACCTGCCTGGTGGTGCGGCCGATCAACTCCCGGCCCTGGAGCCGGATCGACCCGGCCACCGGCGGCCGCAGCGCCATGATCGCCTCGGCGAGCTCGGTCTGACCGTTGCCCTGGACGCCGGCGATCGCGAGCACCTCGCCTTCGCGCACCTCCAGGTCCACGCCGTCGACCACATGGTGCCCGCGGTCGTCGACCATCTTCAGGCCGCTGATCTCCAGCACGGCGGGGGCAGGCTTGGCGGCCGTCTTGTCCACCTTCAGCTTCACCGTGCGGCCGACCATCATCGAGGCCAGCTCGTCCTCGCTGGCGTCCGGCGTCGTGGTGCCGACGACGCGGCCGTGCCGGATCACGGTGACCCGGTCGGCGATGGCCTTGACCTCTCTGAGCTTGTGCGTGATGAAGACGATGGACTTGCCGTCGGCCTTCAGCGACCGCATGACCTCCAGCAGGTCGTCGGTCTCGCCCGGGGTGAGCACGGCGGTCGGCTCGTCCAGGATGAGCACGTCGGCGTTGCGGCGCAGCGCCTTGGTGATCTCGACCCGCTGCTGCACGCCGACCGGCAGGTCCTCGATCAGGCTGTCGGGCGGCACGTCGAGGCCGTACTCGGCGGACACCCGCTCCACGTCCGCGCGGGCCTGGCGGACGTCCAGCCAGCCGAACGCCCCGGCGAGCGCGCCGAGGAAGCCGCCGCGCCGCACCCGCTCGTCGCCGAGCATGACGTTCTCCGCGACCGTGAAGACCGGCACGAGCATGAAGTGCTGGTGCACCATGCCGATCCCGTGCGAGATCGCCTGTCCGGGGCTGTCGATCCTTCGCGGCTGGTCGTCGATCAGGATCTCGCCGGCGTCCGGCGCAAGCAGCCCGTACAGCACGTTCATCAGCGTGGTCTTGCCGGCGCCGTTCTCGCCGAGCAGGCCGTGGATCTCGCCGGGCTGCACGGTGAGATCAATGCGGTCGTTGGCGACCAGGTCGCCGAACCGCTTCGTGATGCCACGCAGTTCGAGCTTCACCCGCGGTCCTCTCCGGGGCCAGGAACCATCTGATCCTCTCCAGGGCCAGGACGTCGCCGACGGACCTTCCGGCCCGTCACATCATCCGACGCGTGGTCTTGAGAAGGTTCGATGCCCGGCCGCGGGCAGGAGCCGCGCGGCCGGGCGGGTCGACATCCGGATGTCCCGGGGCCGCGTGACCCCGGGACGTCTCGGGCGTTACTGCGGCTGCGCCTTGGACTCAATCTTGATCTTGCCGGAGGTGATGTCGGCTGCGAGCTGCTCGACCTCGGTCTTCAGCTCGGCCGGCACCTTGCCGTCCCACTCGTGGTACGGCGCGAGGAAGGTGCCCTTGTTCTCCAGCGTGCCGAGGAAGGCACCGCCCGCCTCGCCCTCGGCGGCGCTGGTGACAGCCTTCTCCACCGCGTCCGGAATGTTCTTCACGACGCTGCTGATGAACACGTCGCAGAAGTCCTCCGCGGCCTCACATCCGTCGTGGTCGACCCAGATGGCGCTGACCTTGCCCTTGGACTCCTGCGCCACCGACGCGGTGCCGAGGCCCGTGCCGCCGGCCACCGGGAAGATGATGTCGGCCCCCTGGGAGACGAAGTTGTCCGCCAGCGCCTTGCCTTTGCCCTTGTCGGTGAAGCTCTCGGCGAACGAGCCGTTCTGCTTCTCGGAGTTCCACCCGAGCACCTTGACGTTCTTCTTCTTGACCTCGTTGTAGTGCTTCACGCCCTGCTCGAAGCCGTCCATGAAGATCGTCACCGGCGGGATCTTCAGGCCGCCGTACGTCGCCACCGTGCCGGTCTTGGACATTCCGGCCGCGAGGTAGCCGGCCTGGACCGACGACTGCGCGGTGTTGAACTGCATCGAGTGCACGTTCTCGGCGTCGATGAACGCGTCGACGATCGCGAACTGCTGCTTGGGGTTCTGCTCGGCGACCTTGGTGGTCGCGTCGGCCATCAGGCCGCCCACGGCGACGATCAGGGCGCACTCGCCCTCGACCCCCTGCTGCAGGTTGGGCTCGTAGTCGCTCTCGCTATCGGAGGCCACATAGCTGACCTTGATGTTGTCGCCAGAGTCCTCGGCCGCCTTCATGCCGGCCCACGCTGAGGCGTTGAACGAACGGTCGTCCACTCCACCGATGTCGGTGACCATGCAGGCCTTGAACTGCTTGCCGGCCCCCGGCTCCTTGTCCTCTTTAGGCGGCTCACCACAGCCCGCGAGCACCAGCCCGCACACCGCGATGAGCGCAGCTACGCCCGTGCCACGTACTCGGCGCAAGACGCCTCTCCCTTCCATCTCGCACCGCACGTGCCCAATCGCTCAGCTCCATGCGTGCGCATTGTCGCCTCGCGGTGCGGTGACCTAGAGCACGCAGCCTAGTCCGATCTACCTGCCGGTACCGTCCCGCTGGGCACGACGTCATTCAGCCGTGACCTGTGGGCACGCGGCGTCACTGCCACCCTGCCGCGAGGGGCCCGGACAATGTCCGACTTGCCGGCCGATCAGCGCCAGAAAACGGCGACAGCGGCGGTGATCAGCGTCATCGCGCCGATCCCGATGAAGTGGCCCCGGTTGACCTCCGCCCGCTTGCGCGGGACGACGACCATCACCGCGATCAGCACCGCCAGCAGCAGCTTCACGCCGATCTTCGGATAGGTGTGGTCGACCCCGGGCCACGGCGAGGACAGCAGCACCCCGGTCGCGACCTGCAGCACGGCGCCCCAGAGCATGGCGCTGTTGATCCGCAGCTTGCCGGACAGGTACTGCACCGCGAATCCGCCCAGCAGCAAGGCGAATCCGATCAGGTGGATGTAGCGCAGCGTCAGGCGCAGCAGCTCCACGGCGTCCATCAGTCATTCTCTCCTTCAGATTCGGTGTCCGTGCTGGTCCCGCCGGCGGCGCGCCAGCCCTTCACGCCCAGCACGCCGATCACGGCCCCGATCGCCAGCGACGCGATGATCAGAGCGGCGTGTACCCACAGGAAGTCCGTCGGGGCGCCGTCGGCGAAGGATCTGGAATCCCGCCAGATGGCCATCGCGAACCGAGGCCAGATCAGCCAGGTCCACACACCGACGGCGATCAGGAACGCCGACCAACGCCGCGAAAGGATCACGGCGTCAGTATGCCGTTCGTTGCTGAGCCGCCGCTGAGCGGTGCGTCGCGCCAGGATCCTGGTCACCGAGAGCTAGCTTGAATCACGATGAGCTTCGGGGTGCAGGTCCTGCTGTCGCTGGCGGCGATCGTGTTGGCCGGCCTCACGCTGCTGCCCGGCCGCCGCCCCCGCCCCGCTCGTCCACCCAAGCCCGGCCGCCGTCACACGCCCGCCGGCCGCTGAGGCGCCCGGGGCGCGCCACCGCCCCGCCGGGGCCAGCCGAGACGAGACGTGGCTCGGCTGGCCCGCGCGGTCAACTGACCGGGGTCGGCTCAGCTCCTTCGGCTGCCACGTCCTGCCGGTTGGCGGCCGGCTTCTTCCCTGCGTGGGGCGGGCCACCAGCCCGGCCGACCAACGTGAGCAGTCCGACGGCGGCCCAACCGGCCAGGATCCACATGGGGTACGCGGCGGCGGCGCCGTCGAAGAACGCGACCGACCGCAGCAGCGCGCCGCCGGCGCCCGGGGGGAGCCACTGCCCCACCTCTCCCCACGGCTGCGGCAGCATCTCCGGCGCCGAGGCCAGCCCGGACAGCGGGTTGCCGAGCAGGAACATCACGGCCCCCCCGAGCCCGGCCCCGGCGATGCCCAGCACCGCCCCGAGGCCGGCGACGGTCCCGGCCATGGCGAGCGCGGTCAGCCCGATCGCGGCGGCGTTGGAGACGTAGTCGCCGGGCAGGGCTTCGAAGCCGTGCTGCAGAACAGCCGCTGCGGCCAGGCCGGCGGACGCGCCATAGAGCAGCAGCCCGACGAACCGCGCGACCCGGCTGCGCAACACCACGACGAGCAGCAGGCCGGCCACGATGCTGGTCATCACCAGCGGGAGGATTCCGGCGGTGAGCGCGGCGCCGCGTGGGTCGTCGGGGTCCGCGGCCACCGCGGCCACCACGTCGACCACGGTTACCGGCGCGGTCTGCCCGGCGGCCCGGCCCGCGCTCTGGCCGATCTGGGTGAGCATCTGCGCCACGGCGGGACTGGCCGCGGAAGCCACGCGGACCTCGAGCTGCGGCGGGCCCTGCGGGCTCGGGGCGACCACGAATCCGCCGTACGCCTGCTGGTCGCGGACCGCCTGCTCGGCGGCGTCGGCGTCGTCGACGTACGTCACGTCGAAGGCGCCCGGCTCGGCTTCGTCGAGCTTGTCGCCGACGGCCTTGGCGACGGGCTCCGGGCCGGCGATCACGATCGGCAGGTCCCGGGGCTCGGCGGTCACGGCCGGCCACGCGAAGAGGCTGAGGAAGACCGCCTGCACGGCGATCACGACAAGCACCAGGCCGACGGCCCTGGCAGTGTCGGAGACGGCGCCGACACCCCGGCGGGGGGCCGCGGCGTGGGGTCCGTCGGTTGTCGTACGAGCCATGGTCCGCTCCTAAACGAATGGTCATTCAGCTATGAAACTCAGCGTGCGCTGAATTCCTGGAGTTGTCAAGAACGAACGTTCGTTTTATGGTTCACGCCATGCCCCGCGTCTCCGAAGCGCACCTCGCCGCACGTCGCCTGCAGATCGCCGAGGCCGCCGCGCGCTGCTTCGCGCGCAACGGCTTCCACGCCACCTCGATGCAGGACGTGATCCGGGAGGCGGGGCTGTCGGCCGGAGCCGTCTACCGCTACTTCTCCAGCAAGGAAGCCCTGGTCAAGGAGATCGCCAGCGAGGCGATCCCCGAGATCATGAGCCAGCTGGACAAGGTGCTGGCCACGGACCCGATGCCACCGCTGGACGAGATCATCGACGCGCTGCTCGCGACGAGCGAGAAACATCTCGGCGTACGGCTGCGACTGGCCGTCCAGGTCTGGGGCGAGGCGTTGCGCAACCCGGAACTCGCCGAGATGGTGAAGTCCATCTACGGCGGGTTCCGCGACAAGCTCACCATGATCGCCCGGCGCGCGAGAGAAGCCGGACACCTGCCCGAGGACAGCGACGACGTCGCCGTCGGATCGGCGCTGTTCTCACTGCTGCCCGGCTACCTGCTGCAACGCCTGCTCCTAGGCGACCTGGACCGCGAGCAGTACGTCGCCGGAGTCCGCGCCCTGCTCCGCGCCCCCACCAAGCGGTGATCAGGACCAGTCGACGCGACGCAACGATTCCTTGATCACGCCGATGGTCAGGTTGGAGCGGACGTGGCCGGCGTGCCGCCATTCGCGAGGTCCGCTGCCTCGCCTCGCTCGCTTGTTGCCGTCAGCGCCGCCGCGAACAGCACCGCCTGGTTGAGCAGGTTGAGGAACAGCAGCAGGCCGACCGCGCTCGCCACCGCGTGGTACGCCGGATTCGCCTCGGTCCGCTCGAAGTAGATCCGCCCGACCGTCTTGAGCAGCTCCAACGCCACCGCCACCAGCAGCGCAGGTCCCAGCACCCGCCGCAGCGGCATCGTCAGACGGGGCAGACCAGTGAGCAGGGCCGTCGCCAGGACCGTGTTGACGGCGATGCCGAGCACGAACCCGAGCACGGCGATCAGCCAGCGCACCGGCCTGCCCTCCACCCCGGCCGCGTCGACCACCATCCACCGGACCGCACTGGAGACCCCCACAGCGACGGCCACGGACAGCGCCAACAGCAGGCCGAACGCGAGCAACACCAGCAGGTCGATCCCGAGGCGTGCCAGAAAACGACCTGGCCGCGACTCCAGCCGCCAGACGGTCCGCACCGCTCCCCGCAGCCCGTCGACCCAGTACCACCCGGCTACCAGCAGCCCCGCCAGCGCGATCACGCCGATCCTGCCGCTCGCCGCGACCAACTCGTCCACATCGAGACCCGGCAGGTTCCGGTCGACCCAGCGCTGCGCCAACTGGATCGCCGCCAGGTCGCGGCGCACGATCCAGCCGAGCACCGCGAACGCGATCCCGGTCAGCGCGAACACCGCGAAGAACGCGTAGTAGGCCAGCGCCGCCGCCAGACGGTCGGCCCGCACCGCCTGATACCGCCGCGCCGCGCACGCGGTGTGCTCCAGCCAGGCGTGGCGACGCGCCGCCTGGCGCCACCGCCTCGCCAGCGCCTGCCGCCAGCGCCTAGCCAAGACCTGTCCCCGCCGTCGCATGGTCGTGACCGGTCAGCGACCGGCGAGCAGGAAGTCGCGTTGCGGGCGCCAACGGCCGTCCGAGCCGTGCTCGAACAGCGTGAAGCTGTCGACGTCGAACCGCGCCTCGAAGTCGGCGAGATCATCGAACACCACGTCCAGTCGCGCGTCGCCGATCCGCCCGTCGACGTCGTGGGCGACCGTCACATGGGGGTGGTACGGAAACCGCAGCTCCCGCTCCAACGGCCCGGTGCGGATCCGCTGCTCCAACCGCTCGCACTCGCTGATCCCGGCGACCACCGCGATGAACACCACGTCGTTGATCGGCCGGAACGTGCCCGTGCCGCGCAGGTGCAGCGTGAACGGCGCGTGCTCGCCGGCGAGCTTGGCGAGGTGCTTGTCGATCTCCGGCAACCGCTCCTCGACCAGGTCGGTCGGGCCCAGGAGGGTCAGGTGCGCGGGAATGTAGCCGGCCTGCGGGTCGCCGGACGCGGCGCGCTGCTCGTTGAGGCAGCTCCCCCACGGCTCCGGGATGGGCACCGCCACGCCGATGGTGCGCACCGCGCCGTCGATACTTCGCCCGATCGGGTCCATCGGGTCAGCCTTGGGCCGCCGGGAGAAACCCGACCCGCCGGTACGCCACGCGCAGCGTCTCCGCGGCGACGGCGCGAGCCTTCTCCGCGCCCGCGAGCAGGATCTTGTCCAGCTCGCCCGGGCTGTCCAGGTACTCCTTCGTGCGCTGCTGGAGCGGGGTGACGAACTCGATCAGCACCTCGCCGAGGTCCGTTTTCAGGTCGCCGTAGCCTTTGCCGTCGTACGCCGCCTCCAGCTGGCGGATCGACCGGCCGTCCAACGCCGAGTAGATCGTCAGCAGGTTCGCAATGCCGGGCTTGGCCTCGGGGTCGTGCCGGATCTCGCGCTCGGTGTCGGTGACCGCGGAGCGGATCTTCTTCGCGGCGCGTCTCGGATCCTCCAGCATGTCGACGACGCCGTTCGGACTGGAGCTCGACTTGCTCATCTTGGCGGTCGGATCCTGCAGGTCGGTGATCTTCGCGGTGCCCTTGACGATGTGGGGCGCGGGCACGGTGAAGGCCTTGCCGAAGCTGGTGTTGAAGCGCTGCGCCAGGTCCCGGGTCAACTCCAGGTGCTGCCGCTGGTCCTCACCGACCGGCACCGCGTCCGCCTGGTAGAGCAGGATGTCGGCGGCCTGCAGGATGGGGTACGTGAAGAGCCCGACACTGGCCCGGTCGGCGCCCTGCTTGGCCGACTTGTCCTTGAACTGGGTCATCCGGCTCGCCTCGCCGAACCCGGTGATGCAACTGAGCACCCAGGTCAACTGGGGATGCTCCGGCACGTGGCTCTGCACGAACAACGTGCTGCGGTCGGGCTCGATGCCGAGCGCGAGCAGCTGCGCGGCGGCGACCCTGGTGCGCTGACGCAGCACGTCCGGGTCGTGGCCCATGGTGATCGCGTGCAGGTCAACCACGCAGTAGAACGCGTCGTGTGTCGCCTGCAGCGCGACCCAGTGGCGCAGCGCCCCGAGATAGTTCCCCAAGTGGAACGAGTCGGCCGTGGGCTGGATCCCGGAGAGCACGCGTGGGCGACCGTCGGTCATGCCACGCATTCTGACAGGCGCCGTCGGGCCCCCTCGCACGCGGGAGTCCCGGTTTCACCCGACGCCGTACCGTGGAAGGACCATGCCGGAGTTCGAGCGCCCCCTGTTCGAAGGCCCGCCGGAGCGGCGTCGGGGCGGCTTGGCCGCCGCCGTGGCGGCGCGCGCGCACACGTCGGTCCGCGCGACGCTCCGCCGTCTTCCGCTGCCGGTGCGCGTCGGCTTGGCTGTGGGGCTCGCGGCAGCCGCCGTGGCGGCGACCGCGTTGCCGGCGCGCCACACGGGCGACCGGCTGCGGGTCGCGGAGCCGCCGACGGCGCCTGTGGCCGCGTTCGACCTGACGACTCCGGCCGCTGGCGTGCTCGACCTGCCGGGCCCGGTCGTCTCGGTGGACCTCGCGGCCGACGGCAGCGGGGTGGCGCTCGCTGTGCGGTGCGGCGGCCGGGAGTGCCGGCCGAGCCTCGCGATCACACACGGCGGTCGCTGGCGGGAACGCACGCTGCCCGACGCGCTCACGATCGACGTCGGGCACGAGTTCGCCGACGCGCTGCTGCTGCCCGGCATGCGGGTGCTGGTGCGCACCGCGTCCGGCGACTGGTTCAGCCCGGACGCCGGCCGGAGCTGGCGTGTGGTGACGGGCGCCGAGCGTCGCGTCCCCCGCGTCGGCGACGGGCGGCTCGCGGTGGGCCCGTCCCGGAAGATGTTCCGCTGCACCGGCGGCGCGGTCGGGGTGCTCTCCCGCGCCACGGGCGCCTTCGCGCCGCTGGCGCGGCAGCCGGAGCTGGACGTGTGCTGGGCTTCGCCGCTGCGCGACCCGGCCGGCCGCCGCTGGGTCGGCGGCGTGGACCCGGCCGGGCGCCCCGCCCTGGCCTGGACCGCCGACGACGGCGCGAACTGGCGCGCGGAGACGCTGCCGGGCGCCGGACACGAGACCGCCGGCGCGATGGTCGCCTGGGCGGCGCCGGGGCGGGAGACGTCACACGAGTCGCCTCGGTACGCGATGAGCCTGGCCGCGGCGTACCGGGTCCACGTGTTGGCGCGAGGCGTCTACCGGGCCGCGCCGGACGGCTCCCGGGAACGCGGCACCGAGCGGTGGCGTGAGCTGGCCGCCTGGCACGAGACCGCCCACTGGCCGGGGTCGAACCTGCTCACTGTGCGCGGTGAAGCGGTCCCGCGACCGGACGGCAGCCTTCTCCTCGTCAACGGCGTCGGCGGGGTCATGGTCAGCGACAACGGCGGCAGTTCCTTCGCGCAGATCGCGCCGCGGCTGCGGCTCGGGCCGGTCACCCGGACCGCCGGCGGCTGGGTGAGCCAGCTGCAGGACGTCTCGTACGCGTGGCTGCGCTCTTCCGACGGGGTGACCTGGCGCCGGCTCGCGATCGCCTAGCGGTTCCATCGGCTCGTACTGTGGAAGGCAGACGACAAGGCGCAGAACGGACCGCGATGCCGGAGTTCGAGCCGCTCACCAGCGAGGATCGGCAGCTCATCGGGGAGCCAGAGCCGCCGCCCGCCCCGCCACGAAGGCGGCAGCCGTGGCGGTGGACGATCGCGGCCGGCCTGGTGCTGGCCGGGCTCGCCGTGGTCCTGGCGCGGCCGGATGACGCGCCGGACCGGGCAAGCGAGGCGCCCGGCCACCCAGCCGCGACCCCCGGCCACCCCACCGGGTCGGCGCTCCCGACATCGCCGTCGCTACCCGCCGTCGAGTCACCGGTGCGACTGGTGGACCGCGACGACGCCCTGGACCTGCCGGGCGAGGTGGTGTCCTTCGACGTGGCCGCGGACGGGCATGCCGCCGCGGTGGCGACCGACTGCGTCACGCCGAGCCGGTGCCGGGCCAGCCTCGCCGTCAGCCGCGACGGCGACCGCTGGACGCGCAGAGAACTGCCCCTCCAGGTCACCGGCGAAGCCATGCGGGTCTGGTCGCTCGGCGGCGGGGTGCTGGTGATCGAGGAGCCGGGGACGCTGCGGCTGCGGTCCGCCGACAACGGCCAGACCTGGCGGCGGGTCCCGCTGAAGCTGGCCGAACCGGTCGAGGACGCGTCAGCGGGAACGCTCTTCGTCACAGCGCCGGACCAGGTGTACCGGAGTCCGTGCGCCGGTCGCGCGATCGCCGTGCTGGGCAAGGACGACGGCCGTTCGGCTCCGTTGCGGAGCCAGCCCCGCCGCGTCAACCCGTGCGCCGCCGTCGCGCACGGTGACGGCGGCGGGGGCGTGTGGGCTGCCGGCGTCGACCCGGTGAGCGGCCAGCCAGCGGTGGCGCACTCACCCGACCACGGGGCGACCTGGAAGACCTCGCCGCTGCCCGACGTCGGCGAGGCGGTCGACGTGTGGCCCTCGATCGCGGGACCGCAGGTGTACGTGGTGGTGTTCGGCCCGACGCGGGAGTCGCCGCGAAACTACGGTGTGACCGCCGTGTTCCGGAAGGCGGGTGACGGCTGGGTCCGCACCGTGCGGCGCACCGATCCTTCCCGGGACATCCAGGGCATGATCGCCTGCCCGGACGGGATG
>WHSM01000072.1 GCA_009380105.1 Micromonosporaceae bacterium | reverse complement strand
TGCTGTCGAGGCGGCGCGGATCGTCGCGGACGTCGCCGGGGTGGAGTTGGCGGTGAGCGCCGACGCGCACGCGCCCTGGCATCCGGGCCGGTGCGCCGCGCTGCGGCTGCCCGATTCGCTGGGCGGCACGCTGGTCGGCCATGCCGGGGAGCTGCATCCGGCGGTGTGCGACGCGTTGGAGCTGCCGCGGGGCGTCTGCGCGATGGAGCTGGAGATCGACCGGCTGCCGCTGGCCGGGCTCGCCGCCGCGGCGGAGGTGTCGGGGTTCCCGCCGGCGCTGCTGGACGTCGCGCTGCTGGTGGACGAGCAGGTGCCGGCCGCCGAGGTGCGGCAGGCGCTGGTCTCGGGCGCGGGCGAGCTGTTGGAGTCGATCCGGCTGTTCGACGTGTTCACCGGCGAGCAGCTGGGCGAGGGGCGCAAGTCGCTGGCGTACAAGCTGAGTTTCCGGGCTCCGGACCGCACGTTGACGGCGGCGGAGGCGGTGTCGGCGCGGGACGCGGCGGTCGCCGAGGCGTCCCGCGCGGTCGGCGCGGTGCTGCGCGGCGACTGAGCACCCTGCGCCACGTGAGCGCCGCCGGGCCGCCCGCCACGTCAGCGCCGGGCCCCGGCGGCGCGACGCGTCAGCGCCGGATTCCTCCGCATCTGCCGGATCCAGATGCCAACTCGGTCACGAAGCGTTACAGATTCCGGCGAAACGGACGCTTTCGGTTACCGCACGGCATCTTGTGGGTGGCAGACCGTGGAATTTTCTCGCCACACGGTGGAGACTCCTGACGTGGAGGAACGGCCGAACCTCGTGGGACGCGCGGACATTCGGCGGCGCGCTCGTGACCATCTCACCGCTGGAAGCGTGCTGCTTCACGGCCCGCCGGGCATCGGCAAGTCGACCTTGATCGGCGCCGTGGCGGCCGACGTGGCCGCCGACGGCGACCGGGTGCTGTGGACGTCGCCGGGCCCGTCGGAGTCGACGCTGCCGTACCTCGCCCTGATCGACCTGCTCGGCCCTGCCCTGCCCGAGGCCCGCGCCGCGCTGCCGGGGCACCTGCTCGCGGCCCTCGAAGTGGCGTTGATGCGCCGCGAGGCGGGTGAGTCGCCGCACGACCAGCTCGCCGTGCGCCTGGCGGTGCTGGAGCTGTTCCGGGCGCTGTCGGCCGAGCGCCGGCTTCTGATCGTGCTCGACGACGTGCAGTGGGTGGACCAACCCAGCGCCGAGCTGCTCGCCTTCGCGGCGCGGCGCGCTCCCGCGGCCAGGGTGCGGATGCTCGCCGCGCAACGTCTGGGAGCAGGGGAGTCGGCGACAGCCCAGCCGCTGTGCTCGCAGCCGACGTTGGAGCTGGGCCTGAGCGCGTTGAGCGAGGCGGAGGTGGCCGAGCTGCTGCGCACCAGGCTCGGCGCGGCGTACCCTCGCGGCGCGCTGCGACGGGTGTACGCGGCGAGCGGCGGCAATCCGTACTACGCCCTGGAGTTGACGCGGGCGCTGGCGCAGCGCGGGCCGTTGGGCCCGGAGGAGCCGCTGCCGGTGCCGAACAAGCTGCGCGCCCTGCTGGTGGAGCGGCTGGCGGCGCTGGCGCCACCGGTGCGGCGGGCGCTGCTGCTGGTGGCGGCGGCGGCGCGGCCGAGCCGCGAGTTGCTGGCCGCCTGCGGGGTGGAGTCCGACCTGCCCGACGCCGCCGAGGCCGGTGTGCTGACAGCGGCCGCGGAGGCGGGCGTGATCCGGTTCAGCCATCCGCTGCTGCGGGAGCTGGTGTACGCCGACGCCTCGCCTGACGAGCGGATGGCGGCCCACGCCGTGCTCGCCGAGCAGGTGCGCGAGCCGATCGAGCGCGCCCGGCACCTGGCGCTGGCCAACCCGCGCGCCGACGAGGCGCTCGCCGAGACGTTGGAGGAGGCGGCGGGGGCGGCGCAGGCGCGCGGCGCGCCGAGCGTGGCCGCCGAGCTGACCCGGCTCGCGGCGGCGCGCACCCCGGAGGGACAGCGGGAGCGGATCGCCGCGCGGATGCTGCGGGCGGCTGAGCACTCGTACCACGCGGGTCTGCGCGAAGACACGCAGCAGGCCGCGCAGGCGGCGCTGAGCCCGGACGCCGACCGCCGCACCCGGGTGGCGGCGCGGCTGTTGCTCGTGAAGCTCGCGAGCCAGGACAAGTCGGGGGTCGGGCCGTTGCTGGAGGCGGCGTTCGCCGACGCGGTCGGGGATCGGGCGCTGGAGGCCGCGGTGCGGCTCGGCCGCGCGGAGAAGTGCTACTACCACGGGGACATGGCCGCGGCCGCGGAGGAGTTCACGATCGCCCGGCGCCTGGCGGAGGAGAGCGGCAACGTCGAGCAGTTGGTCGACGCGACGTCGCTGCTCGCCGTGACCAGGTCGATGCTGGCCGAGCCGGGCGCCGAGGAGCTGCACCGCAAGGCATGGCAGTTGGCCACGTCGCTCCCGTTGAGCGCGGCGGGGATCAGCGCCCGCCAGCTCTGGGCGATGAACATGCTCTTCCGAGGCGACGTCGCCGGCGCCCTGGGCGAGATCGAGCCGTTGTGGGCCGAGGTGCAGCGGGCCGGGATGCAGCGGGCGCTGGCGTGGCTGCTGGTGTCGCTCACCTCGATCTACATGCGGGCGGGTCGCGGCGCCGAGGCGCTGGTGATAGGGCGACGCTGCGCCGAGCTGTTCTCCGACATCGACTCCACGCCCGGCCCGGGCCTGGTGGTCGGCAGCGGCGCCGAGTTCTACGCCGGCTCGGCCCAGGCGGCGCTGACCTACGGCGACGCCGCGGTGGCCGCGTGCGAGGCGGCCGGCGACGAGGAGTGGCTCGGGCTGGCGTTGGCGGCGCGGGGACAGGCGTGCCTGCTGGCCGGCGACCCGGCAGAGGCGGCAGAGACGATGCGCCGCGCTCTGAAGATCGAGCACAAGCTGCCGCAGATCGACCCCGCCATCGTGCCGTGGTATGGCGACTTCGCCGAGGCGCTGGTGGTGATCGGCGCGCGTCACGAGGCCCTCGAGGTGGTGCACGAGATGCGGGGGTACGCCGAGCGACTCGGCCGCCGGGTGGTGCTGCTGGGGCTGGCCCGGGTCGAGGCGCTGGCGCGCGCGGCCAGCGGAGACACGCGCGGCGCCGCCGACGACCTGCGGGCGACGCTGGACAAACACGCCGACCATCCGTACCCGCTGGATGTGGCCCGGGGCTACCTGTCGCTGGGGGTTCTGGAGCGCCGCGCGCACCGGCGCAGCGCCGCGCGGGAGGCCCTCGTGGAGGCGGAGGCGAGGTTCTCGGGGATCGGCGCCCGTCCGTGGCTGGAGCTGACCCGGGCGGAGCTGTCGCGCTTGGACGGCGGGCGGGCCGACGGCCCGTTGTCGGACACCGAGCAGCGGATCGTGGACCTGGTACGCGCGGGCTCCACGAACCGGGAGATCGCCGGCACGCTGTTCCTGTCGGTGAAGGCGGTGGAGGCGAACCTCACGCGGCTCTACCGCCGGCTGGGCGTGCGCAACCGGACGCAGTTGGTGCGGGTGCTGGATCGGGAGACGCGCAGCGGTCCGCGCGATAATACAGGCGAATGAATTGTGATACATTCTCGCGCATAGACATGCGTGGGGTGATGGATCGTGGGTGTTCGGGTCGCTGTAGCGGGAGGCAGCGGGTACGCCGGAGGTGAGCTGCTCCGGCTCCTGGCGGCTCATCCGCAGCTCGACCTGGCGGCGGTCTCCGGGCACTCCACGGCGGGCCAGCCGCTGTCCAGCGCGCACCCGCACCTGCGCTCCCTGTCCGACCGTGAGTTCGCGCCCACGGAGCCCAGCGCGTTCGCGGACGCTGATCTCGTGTTCCTGGCGCTGCCGCACGGCCAGTCGGCGGCGCTGGCCGCCGCGCTGCCCGCCGAGCAGAAAATAGTCGACCTCGGCGCCGACCACCGGCTGACCGACGCCGCGGCCTGGCAGAGCTACTACGGCGGCGAGCACGCCGGCGCCTGGACCTACGGCCTGCCGGAGCTGCCCGGGCAGCGCGCGAGGATCGCCGCCTCGCACCGGGTCGCCGCGACCGGCTGCTACGTGGTCGCCGTGACGCTCGCGCTGGCCCCGCTGATCGCCGCCGGCCTCGCCAGCCCGCATGACGTCGTGGTAGTCGCCGCGTCCGGCACATCCGGCGCGGGACGCTCGCCGAAGCCGCATCTGCTGGGCAGCGAGGTGATGGGCGATCTGACGGCGTACCAGGTCGGGCGGCACCAGCACGCCCCGGAGATGAAGCAGGCGACCGGCGCGGCCAGCCTGTCGTTCACCCCGGTGCTGGCGCCGATGCCGCGCGGCATCCTCGCCACGGTCACCGCGACGCCGGTCCGGCCCGGGGTGTCGGCCGCGGACGCGCGGCAGGCCCTGGCGGACGCGTACCGCACAGAGCCGTTCGCGCACATCCTCGACGAGGACGCCTGGCCCCACACCGGCGCCACGTACGGCTCCAACTCGTGCCATCTGCAGGCGACAGTGGACGCCGACAGCGGCCGGATCGTCGCGGTCAGCGCGATCGACAACCTCGGCAAAGGCGCGGCCGGACAGGCGGTGCAGTGCGCCAACCTGATGCTCGGCCTGCCGGAGACAGCGGGCCTGGCAGTCGACGGGGTCGCGCCGTGAAGGGCTTCCGGGCCGCGGGGATCGCGGCCGGCTTGAAGCGCGACGGCGGCAACGACGTCGCGCTGCTGGTCAACGACGGCCCGGCCGACGCCGCGGCCGCCGTCTTCACCGCCAACCGGTGCAAGGCCAACCCGGTGCTGTGGAGCGAGCGGGTCGTCGCCGACGGCAGGGTCCGCGCGGTCGTGCTCAACTCCGCCGGTGCCAACTGCTACACCGGGCCCGAAGGGTTCCAGACCACGCACGCCACGGCCGAGCGGGTCGCCGACGCTCTCGGTGTCGGAGCCGGCGACGTGCTGGTCTGCTCCACCGGCCTGATCGGGGAGCAACTGCGGCGGGATCCGCTGCTTTCCGGCGTGGACGCGGCGGCAGCGGCCCTGTCGGCCGACGGCTGGACCGACGCGGCCGAGGCGATCATGACCACCGACAGCCGCCCCAAGCAGGCGGAGGTCACCGGCGACGGCTGGTCGGTGGCCGGCATCGCGAAAGGCGCGGGGATGCTCGCCCCGTCCCTGGCCACCATGCTGGTGGTGCTCGCCACCGACGCCGCGGTCGACGCGGCGACGTGCGACGCGGCGTTGCGGGCCGCGACCGCCCGCACCTTCGATCGGCTCGACTCCGACGGCTGCCAGTCCACCAACGACACGGTGGCGCTGCTCGCCTCCGGCGCCAGCGGCGTGTCGCCCGGGGAGTCAGCCTTCGCCGAGGCCGTCACGGCGCTCTGTCATGACCTGGCGATGCAACTGCTGGGCGACGCCGAGGGCTCCGCGCACGACATCGCCATCGACGTCATTGGCGCGGCGTCCGAGGCCGACGCCCTCGAAGCCGCCCGCGCCGTCGCGCGCAGCGCGCTGTTCAAATGCGCTGTGTACGGAGAAGACCCGAACTGGGGTCGGGTGCTCGCCGCGATCGGGACCACCCGCGCTGCCTTCGAGCCGCACGCGGTCGACGTGGTCTTCAACGGGGTGCGGGTGTGCCGGGCCGGCCAGCCCGACGAGCCCCGGGAGAAGGTCACCTTCGATCGGGCAGTGCGCGTCGCCGTGGACCTGCACGCCGGCGCCGCCGCGGCGACCGTCTGGACCAACGACCTCACCGAGGCGTACGTCCACGAGAACTCGGCGTACTCCACATGAACACGGCCATCAGCTCCGATCTGGCTCGCGACCTGAAGCAGGCGCAGACCAAAGCCGCGACGCTGGTCGAGGCGCTGCCCTGGCTGAACCGGTTCCAGGGCGCCGTCGTCGTCGTCAAGTACGGCGGCCACGCGATGGCCGACCCCGAGCTGCGCGCCGCGTTCGCCGCCGACATGGTGTTCCTGCGGCACACCGGCCTCAAGCCGGTCGTGGTGCACGGCGGCGGCCCGCAGATCAGCGCGATGCTGGCCCGGCTCGGCATGGTGAGCGAGTTCCGCGGCGGACTGCGGGTCACCACCCAGGAGTCGGCCGAGGTGGTGCGGATGGTGCTCGTCGGCCAGGTCGGCCGGGAACTCGTCGGGCTGGTCAACGAGCACGGACCGTACGCCGTCGGGATGTCCGGCGAGGACGCTCGCCTGTTCACGGCGGTGCGGCGCCCGGCGTACGTGGACGGCTCGCCGGTCGATGTCGGGCTCGTCGGCGACGTCGAGCGGGTCAACCCGGCCGCCGTGACCGATCTGATCCAGGCCGGGCGGATCCCGGTGATCTCCACTGTGGCGCCGGACTCCGACGGCGTGCTGCACAACCTCAACGCCGACACCGCGGCCGCCGCCCTCGCTGTCGCGCTGCGCGCCCAGAAACTCGTCGTGCTCACCGACGTGGAAGGCCTGTACGCCGCGTGGCCGGACCGCGACAGCCTGATCTCGGAGATCTCCGCCGCCGACCTCGCCGCGCTGCTGCCGAACCTGTCCGCCGGCATGATCCCGAAGATGGAGGCGTGCCTGCGGGCCGTGCGGGGCGGCGTGCCGCGGGCCCACGTGATCGACGGGCGCGCCCCGCACTCGCTGCTGCTGGAGATCTTCACCGACGAGGGCTTCGGCACGATGGTCACACCAGGCAGCCCAGCCGTCGCCGCGACGGCCGCGACACCGGACGGAGCCGGATCATGACCGACAGCATCGCCCAACGGTGGTCGGCGGCCCTGATGGGCACGTACCCGCCCCCGACTCTGGCCCTGACCCACGGCGTCGGCGCCGAGGTTGTCGACGAGCACGGCCGTCGCTATCTGGACCTGTACGGCGGCATCGCCGTCAACGCGCTCGGCCACGGCCATCCCGCGGTGGTCGAAGCGGTCACCCGGCAGCTCGAGACGCTGGGCCACGTGTCGAACCTGGTCGCCTCCGAGCCGGCGGCCGCCCTCGCCGAACGCCTCGCAGCGCTCGCCGGCCGGCCCGGAAAGGTCTTCTTCTGCAACTCCGGCGCCGAGGCGAACGAGGCCGCGTTCAAACTCGCCCGCCTCACCGGACGCGGCCATGTGGCAGCGGCCTCAGGCGGATTCCACGGCCGGACCATGGGCGCGTTGGCGCTCACCGGCCAACCGGCCAAAGCCGAGCCGTTCCGGCCCCTGCCCGGTGACGTCACCCACGTCCCGTACGGCGACATCGCCGCTCTCGCCGCCGCCGTCACCGAGCACACAGCGATGGTGATCCTGGAGCCGATCCAGGGTGAGAACGGCGTCGTCGTGCCGCCGCCCGGGTACCTCGCCGCGGTCCGCCAGGTCACCGCCGAGCAGGACGCGCTGCTCGTCCTGGACGAGGTGCAGACCGGGATCGGCCGCACCGGCCACTGGTACGCCAGCCAGGCCGACGGGATCGAGCCCGACGTGATCACGCTCGCCAAAGGCCTCGGTGGAGGGTTGCCGATCGGCGCGTGTGTGGCCTTCGGGCCGGCCGCCGACCTGCTCCAGACCGGCATGCACGGCACGACGTTCGGCGGCAACCCGGTGTGCTGCTCCGCCGCCTTGGCGGTGCTGGATGTGATCGAGTCCGAAGGGCTGCTGGAGCACGTCAAACAGATCGGCGAGCGGCTGCGGCGCGGCGTCGACGGCCTCGGCCACGGACTGGTGGCGGAGGTGCGCGGGGCCGGGCTGCTGCTCGGCGTCGTGCTCACCGCGCGGGTCGCGGGCCGGGTCGCCGCCGACCTGCAGCAGGCAGGGTTCCTCGTCAACCCGGTGCAGCCGGACGTGCTGCGCCTCTCCCCGCCGCTCAACCTCGCCGCCGAGCAGGCGGACCGTTTCCTCGCCGCCCTGCCAGCGGTGCTCGACAGCGCCCTGGACACCACGGCGCTGGACCAGGCGGCCGACACGGGGGTAGCCAGATGATCCGTCACTTCCTGCGCGACGACGACCTGACACCGGCCGAGCAGACCCAGATCCTGGACCTCGCGGCCGAGCTGACCTCCCGGCCGGCGGAGCGGCCGCTCGGCGGCCGGTCGGTGGCCGTGATCTTCGAAAAGCAGTCGTTGCGCACCAGGGTGTCGTTCGAGGTGGGGATCGCCCAGCTCGGCGGGCAGCCGGTGGTCATCGACGCGCAGAACACCCACTTAGGCCGCGGCGAGACCGTCGAAGACGCCGCCAGGGTGCTTTCCCGGTACGTCGACGCGATAGTGATCCGCACCTTCTCCGACGCGCGGCTCGCGGCGCTCGCCGGCGCCGCGACCGTGCCCGTGGTCAACGCGCTCACCGACGGATTCCACCCGTGCCAACTGCTCGCCGACCTGCTGACGGTCCGGCAGCGCTTCGGTGGCCTCGGTGGACGGACTCTGGCGTACCTCGGCGACACCGCCAACAACATGGCGCACTCGTGTCTGCTGGCCGGCGCCGTGGCCGGGATGCACGTGCGGGTCTCCGGCCCGCCCGGGTTCGCGCCCGACCCGGAGATCCTGGCGCGGGCCGTGGAGATTGCCGGCGAGACCCGGGGCTCCGCGGCCGTGGTCGACGACCCGAAAGCGGCGGCGGCCGGCGCCGACGTGCTCGCGACCGACACCTGGACGTCCATGGGCCAGGAAGACGACGGCAAGGACCGGCTCACCCCGTTCTGGCCGTACCAGATCAACGACGAGCTGCTCGGCTGCGCCGACCCTCACGCGATAGTCCTGCACTGCCTGCCGGCGCACCGCGGCGAGGAGATCACAGACGAGGTGATGGACGGGGCGGCGAGCGCGGTCTTCGACCAGGCCGAGAACCGCCTGCACGCCCAGAAAGCGCTGTTGACCTGGCTGCTGCGGGACCCGCCCGCGCGAGGAGGCGCTACCCGATGACCCAGATCCAGACCACTCCCGTGACCAAGACGGTCCGGCACGACCGGATCAGCGAGCTGGTGCGCTCCCAGCCGGTGCGCTCACAGACCGAGCTGGCCGACCTGCTGCACGCCGAAGGGATCACCGTCACGCAGGCGACCCTCTCCCGGGACCTGGAGGAGATGGGCGCGGTGAAAGTGCGCGGCGGCGAAGGCGGGCCGGCGGTCTACATGATCCCGGAGGACGGCAACCCGGCCCTCCGTCCGGCCGAACGCGCCCCGGCCCGGCTGCACCGGCTGCTGCGAGAGCTGCTCACCGCCGCGGACTGCTCGGGCAACATCGTGGTGCTGCGAACCCCGCCCGGAGCCGCCCAGTTCCTCGCCAGCACGCTGGACCGCTCCGGGCTCTCCGACATCGTCGGCACCATCGCCGGTGACGACACCATCCTCGTCGTGTCCCGGGACCCGGCCGGCGGCGAAGCGCTCGCCGCCAGACTGCTCGGCTGGGCCGGCATGGACGAGCACTGACACACCTCAGACAAGCGAAGAACCCGCAGCAAGGAGACAACAGTGACGACCGAGCGGATCGTGCTCGCATACTCCGGAGGCCTCGACACCTCCGTCGCCATCGGATGGATCGCCGAGCAGACCGGCGCGGAGGTCATCGCCGTGGCCGCTGACGTCGGCCAGAACGGCGAAGACCTCGAAGTGATCAAGCAGCGGGCGCTGGACTGCGGCGCCGCCGCCGCCGAGGTGGTGGACGCCCGGGAAGAGTTCGCCGCCGACTACTGCCTGCCGGCAATGCGCGCCAACGCCCTCTACATGGACCGGTACCCGCTGGTCAGCGCGCTGTCCCGGCCACTGATCGTCAAGCACCTGGTGACGGCGGCTCGCAAGCACGGCGCCACCCACATCGCCCACGGCTGCACCGGCAAAGGCAACGACCAGGTCCGGTTCGAGGTCGGCGCCGCATCGCTCGCCCCCGAGCTCAAGGTGATCGCGCCGGTGCGGGACTACGCCTGGACCCGGGAGAAGGCGATCGCGTACGCCGAGGAGAAAGGCCTGCCGATCGACGTGACCCGCAAGTCGCCGTACTCGATCGACCAGAACCTCTGGGGCAGGGCGGTGGAGACCGGGTTCCTGGAGGACATCTGGAACTCCCCGATCGAGGACCTGTACTCCTACACCCAGAACCCCGCGGAGCCGCGCGACCCGGACGAGGTGACCATTGCCTTCGAAAAGGGCCTGCCGGTGGCGATCGACGGAGAGACCGCGACCCCGTTCCAAGCGATCGACGAGCTGAACCGGCGGGCCGGCGCGCAGGGCATCGGCCGGCTCGACATGGTCGAGGACCGCCTCGTCGGCATCAAGAGCCGGGAGGTGTACGAGGCGCCCGGAGCCATCGCCCTGATCACCGCGCACCAAGAGCTGGAGAGCGTCACGGTGGAGCGGGAGACCGCCCGGTTCAAGCGCACCGTGGACCAGCGGTGGGGCGAGCTGGTGTACGACGGCCTCTGGTTCTCGCCGCTGAAGCAGGCGCTCGACGCCTTCATCGGCCACACCCAGCGGCACGTCACCGGCGAGATCCGGATGACCCTGCACGGCGGGCGGGCCGTGGTCGTCGGCCGGCGCAGCGAATCCTCGCTGTACGACTTCCACCTCGCCACCTACGACGCCGGCGACAGTTTCGACCAGTCGCTTGCCAAGGGCTTCGTGGACCTGTGGGGCCTGCCCAGCAAGCTGGCCGCGATCCGGGACGCCAAGCTGGGCGCTGCGGGAACCGCCGGCCCGTTGAGCGGCGGGACCGCGGGCTCGGCAGAATGAGCCCGGTGACCAACGAGACCTCAGCACCGTCTGATCCTCAAGGCGCGACCCGCCTCTGGGGCGGCCGGTTCTCCGGCGGCCCCGCCGAGGCGCTCGCCCGGCTCTCGGTGAGCGTGCAGTTCGACTGGCGGCTCGCCCCGTACGACCTGGCGGCGTCCCGGGCTCACGCCCGGGTGCTCGCCGGGGCGGGCCTGCTCACCAGCGACGAGCTGGGCCAGATGCTCGCCGCCCTGGACGACCTGCACGCGGCCTGTGCCTCCGGCGGCTTCCGCCCCACGGTGGAAGACGAGGACGTGCACACCGCGCTGGAGCGAGGGCTGCTGGAGCGGCTCGGCACGCTCGGCGGCAAGCTGCGCGCCGGGCGCAGCCGCAACGACCAGGTCGCCACCGACCTGCGGCTCTACCTGCGCGACCACGCGCGAGGCGTGGCGACGGCGATCGTGGACCTGACCGAAGCGATCGCCGACCAGGCGGCCCGGCACATCGACACCCCGGCGCCCGGGATGACCCACCTGCAGCACGCCCAGCCGATCTCCTTCGCACACCAACTGCTGGCGCACGCCCAGTCGCTGCTGCGGGACCTGGATCGGCTGCGGGACTGGGACGCCCGCGCCGCGATCTGCCCGCTCGGCTCCGGCGCCTTGGCGGGCTCCTCGCTGCCGCTGGACCCGGCCGCCGTCGCGCACGAGCTGGGTTTCACCGCCCCCGCGGAGAACTCCATCGACGCGGTCTCCGACCGGGACTTCGCCGCGGAGTTCCTGTTCGTCGCAGCGCTGGTCGGGGTGCACCTGTCCCGGATCGGCGAGGAGGTCGTGCTCTGGACCAGCCAGGAGTACGGCTGGGTGGAGCTCGACGACGCGTTCGCCACCGGCTCGTCGATCATGCCGCAGAAGAAGAACCCCGACATCGGGGAGCTCGCCCGGGGCAAGGCCGGCCGCCTGATCGGCCACGTGGCGGGGGTGCTGGCGATGCTGAAGGGGCTGCCGCTCGCGTACGACCGGGATCTCCAGGAGGACAAGGAGCCGGTATTCGACGCCGTGGACACGCTCTCGCTGGTCCTTCCGGCGCTCACCGGGATGATCTCCACCATGACGGTGCGCACGGACCGCCTCGCCGCCGCCGCGCCCTCGGGCTACACGCTCGCCACCGAAGTGGCCGACTGGCTGGTACGCCGTGGCGTGCCGTTCCGCGAGGCCCACGAGGTGACCGGCAGGCTGGTCGCGGTCTGCGTCACCCGGGACTGCGAGCTGCACGAGGTGGACGACATCGATCTGCAGCGAATCAGCCAGCACCTGACCCCGGAGGTGCGCGAGGTGCTCTCGGTGCCGGGCGCGCTCGCCGCGCGTGTCACCCACGGCTCCACGGGGCCGGGTCCGGTGGCCGACCAGCTCGCGACGGTGGGCAACCGGATCGCGCAGTGGCGTTCCTGGGCCGACGAACAGGTGGTTCCCGGATACCCATGACGGATCTCAGGGCGCTGCTCGCCGGCCCGGTGCAGGACGCGGCACGGGGTCTGCTGAATGCCCGGATCTCCGGCGGCGGCGTTACGGTGCGCCTCACCGAGGTCGAGGCGTATGCGGGGGTGGGGGAGGACCCCAGCTCGCACGCGCACCGCCGCCAGACCGCCCGTAACGCGGTGATGTTCGGCCCGCCGGGATTCGCGTACGTCTACTTCACATACGGCATGCACTGGTGCGTCAACGTGGTCTGCGGCCCGGCAGGCCGGGCGGCGGCCGTGCTGTTGCGGGCGGGAGAAGTCGTCGAAGGCCCGGAGATCGCGCGATCGCGTCGTCCCCGCTCCAGCGACCGGGATCTGGCGCGCGGCCCTGCGCGACTCGCCACGGTGCTGGGCGCCGACCGGAACGCCGACGGCGCCTCATTGCTGGACGGCGCCGGGCCGCTGCGGCTGGCGGCGGGCGAACGGGCCCCGGCCGACCGAATCCGCATCGGGCCGCGGGTCGGCGTGCGCACGGACACCGCGTGGCGGTTTTGGCTCGACGGCGAGCCCACCGTGAGCGTCTTCCGTCGCCACGTGCGGCGGCGGACCTCTCGAGACCACGCGAGGTAGATCTTTTCGGACGTTCGGTCTCACGAGGTCCGGAAACCGGGTGCGCGCCACGACACGCCGTACGGAAGAATCGGCCCCGTGAACCTCTTCGACGACCTGCGACAGCGTGGCCTGGTCCAAGACTGCACCGACCCCGACGATCTGCGCAAGGTGCTCGACGGCGGGCCGATCACGTTCTATGTCGGTTTCGACCCGACCGCGGCCAGCCTGCACGTGGGTCACCTGGTGCAGGTCCTCACCGCGCGGCGGCTGCAGCTCGCTGGCCATCGCCCGTTGCTGCTGGTCGGCGGGGCCACGGGGCAGATCGGAGACCCGAACGAGGCAGGAGAGCGCAGCCTCAATGCTCCCGAGGTGGTCGCCGGCTGGGTGGACCGGATCCGGGAACAGCTGTCCCCGTTCGTGACGTACGACGGCGACAACGGCGCGGTGCTGGTGAACAACCTGGACTGGACCGCCCCGATGACCGCCGTGGAGTTCCTGCGCGACGTCGGCAAGCACTTCCCGGTGAACCGGATGCTCGCGCGTGAGGTGGTGAAGGCGCGGCTGGAGAGCGGCATCAGCTACACCGAGTTCAGCTACCAACTGCTGCAAGCCCACGACTTCTTCGAGCTGCACCGCAGGCACAGCTGCCAGCTGCAGTTCGGCGGCTCCGACCAGTGGGGCAACATCACCGCCGGCGTGGATTACCTCCGCCGCCGCGGCGCTGGCCCGGTCCACGCGTTCACCACACCGCTGGTCACCAAGTCGGACGGCTCGAAGTTCGGCAAGAGCGAGGGCGGCGCGGTCTGGCTGGATCCCGACATGACCAGCCCGTACGCCTTCTACCAGTTCTGGATCAACGCCGATGACGCCGACGTGACCAAGTACCTGAAGTACTTCAGCTTCCGCGGCCACGACGAGTTGGCCGAGTTGGAGAAGGCGACCGCAGACCGACCCGCGGCCCGCGCCGCGCAGCGCGCCCTGGCCGAGCAGTTGACCGCGTTGGTGCACGGTGAGGCCGAGTGCCGTCAGGTGATCGCGGCGAGCCAGGCGTTGTTCGGCCGCGGTGAGTTGGGCGACCTCACGCCGGGCACGTTGCGCGCCGCGTTGGCTGAGGCCGGCATGACGGAGGTACGCGGCGAACTGCCGTCCGTGACGACGCTGCTCCGGGAGTCAGGGTTGGTCGCCAGTCTCTCGGAGGCGCGCCGCACCGTGGCGGAGGGAGGCGCGTACGTCAACAACCAGCGGGTCACGGACGGAGACGCGCCGCCGCCGGCGGATGCGTTGCTGCATGGGCGGTGGCTGGTGCTGCGGCGCGGCAAGCGCACCCTGGCCGGCGTCGAGGTCGTGTCGTAGGGCGTGGGGCGGTGGCACGGCCGGAGAAGTGGCGGTACGAGGGTGTCCGAGTTACGCTGGTTATGCGCCGCACGGGTCGGTCGGCTGGTTCGGCCAGCCACCGATTTGACGTCGGCGCGCGGAAGGCGTAGCTTTTCTGAGGCCTGAGGGGCACCGGACATCAGCCGCGGAAGCGGCCAGCGTGGACGGCCCGAGGGAATTTCGGATTTCGTCGCCGGCGTCGAGTCGGTCGCGATATCCTGTGGGATGGGCAGTGCGGATCGACCGGGTACCCCGGTGAGGCCCGCGAAACTGACCAGCTAAGCTCTGACAGCAGTCCCAAGCGCTGATCCGAGATCGGATAAGTGGTTGGTGTGCGTGTGTTCTTTGAGAACTCAACAGGGTGTTTTGTTTGCCAGTGCATTAAGCAGTTTGTGTGTGCTTTTGTGCTTCTGTTTATTTTCTTTGTTTGTCATGGATCACTGCTGGCGTCGCTGTTTTTGGGTGGTG
>WHSM01000244.1 GCA_009380105.1 Micromonosporaceae bacterium | reverse complement strand
GGATCACTCAGGCCTCCACCGGCCGGTTGAGCGCAGACGCGCCGGATCCGCTGGGGACGTCACCGCCAGCGGCGGCCGCGCCGTGGCGGCCCAACAGGTTGCCGACGGCGCACTCCTTGGCGTCCGGCGCGGTCTCGGCCGCCGCGACGACCGCCCCGCTTCCTGGCACCTCCGCGCGCACCAGCCAGCCGGTGTCCTCGGGGCCGGCGTGGAACGTTCCGCCGAGTAGTTCGCAGCGTTCCCGCATGCCGGTCAGTCCGGAGCCGCCGTCGTCGTGTGGCTTGCCCGTTGCCCCTGGGAGGTCGTTCCAGATGGTGAGGCGGTAGCGGGGGCCGGTGAGGTCCAGGCTGGCCTCGGAGCGGGCGTGGGGGGCGTGTTTGGCCACGTTGGCCAGCGATTCCTGCACGATCCGGTACAGCCCCAGCCCGGTCGCGGCCGAGACCGCCGCCGGATCGCCGCGTAGCTGGTAGGTGACCTCCAGCCCCGCGGAACGGTAATCGCCCACCAGATCGGCGATCTGGGAAGCGTCGGGCTCGGGAGGCAACCGGCCGCCGCTGCCGAGCAACCCGACCGTGCGGCGGATGTCGGCCATCGACTGGCGACCCAGCCGCTCGGCGTCCCGCAGCGCGTCCACCGCCTCGGCCACGTCGGTCTCGCCGTCCTCCTCCAGGGAACGCCGCGCCGCGGTCAGGTGCAGCATCGTCACGCTCAACGAGTGGGCGATCACGTCGTGCACCTCACGTGCGATCCGCTGCCGCTCCTCCGCGGTGGCCCGCTGCACCCGGCTGGCCGCGGCCACGCGCTCCTGCTCCACCAGCCTCATCTGCCACTGCATCACAAACCCGATGTCCCAGGCCGCCAACAGGCACACCGACCAGAACAGCGCAAGCTGGTGCGCCCCGGCGACCTGCAACCCCACCACCATCGCCGCCGACACCGCCGCGTACGACAGACTCACCCGGACCCGCTCAGTCGCGGCGACATCCCCCAACAAAAGCAGCAGCAGAAGCGGCGCCAGATCAATGCCGACCGGCCGCCACAGCATCAGCCCGGCGACCGCCGCGTTCACCACCACGAAGAAGAGCCAATTCGGCACATGCCGCCCGGTGAGCAACTGAACCAACCACGGGGCGACCGCCACCAACGCCAACCCCGCCGGGAACCCCGGCGGCCACAATCCGCTGCGCTGCGCCACCGCCCCCACGCCCACCACCAGGGCCAACCCCGCGAAACACACGGGAATCCACCAGGGCCAGTCCATCCCGTTCTTGGGCCACTGGCGATTGCGGAGAGCGTCCAGGAACTTCCGAGGGTCCAGGAACTTCCAAGCGTCCACTGCATGCACACCCCCAGCCTACGGAGGCGCCCACTTCCCAGGCATCCGACCGCGGTCGGAGAGGCCGCCCACCCAGGGACGCAGGCACAAACCCTGCTGTCGTACGCAGACCGAGGGCCCTTCTGGTCCGTAGCGTTCCGGTCATCCGACAACCGCAAAAGGGGAGCCGACATGAGCAGCGCAGCGTGGCAGACGTACCACCAAAAGGCCGCAACCGTGCGTGACCTGCTGGCACGGCTCGACGCGTCCGACGGCGAGCTGCCCTGGGACACGGCCACGGCGGAGGTGTTCGCCGACCAGAGCGACCTGCTGCGGGAGCTGCACCAGGTCTGGACCCGTCGCCTGTCAGCGCGCGTGGACCAGGCACTGGAAACCGGCCACGGAGGCCCGGTCGACAGCGTCACCGCGGCGTGGCGTGAACTCGCCGACGAAATGCCAGGACTTCGGCGGGTGCTCGACAGCCACGAGGGGCATCCGGCGCTGCAGCACTCCGTGCGGACCGAGCGCCGGCTGCTCGCCGTCGCGGCGGGCCTGGCGACCCTGGACGACCCGCCGTGGGCCGCGGCCGCCACAGCCGCCCGCCTCACGGGACGGATCGCCCCCGCCGCCTAGACTCGCCTCACCGCCGCCAGCCGCCGGGTCGTGTGGTCGGACCCCGGTCGTAAGGTCTGCACCGTGGCAGACGACCTGATCAGCTTCGAGGGAGTCGGGTTCGCGTACGGGGCGACTCCGGTGCTGACGGACCTGGACGTGCGCGTCCCGGCCGACGGGATCACCGCCGTGGCCGGGCCCTCGGGCTCCGGCAAGTCGACCCTGCTGCGCCTGGCCAACCGGCTGTTGCTGCCGGACCGGGGCACGGTGCGGCACCGGGGCATCGACGTGGCGACGATCCCGCCACCCACGCTGCGCCGCCGGCTCGGCATGGTGTTCCAGCGGCCGAGTCCGTTTCCCGGATCGGTACGGGACAACCTCGCCGTCGCGGCGCCCGACCTGACCGACGACCAGGCTCGACGCCTCATGGCGCGGGTCGGGCTCGCCGCCGACCTGCTCGACCGGGAGGCCTCCGACCTGTCCGGCGGCCAGTTGCAGCGCATGTGCCTGGCCCGCGCGCTGGCGACGGAGCCGGAGTCGCTGCTGCTCGACGAGCCGAGCACCGCCCTGGACCCGGCCGCCCGGCACGGCATCGAGCAACTGGCGCGAAGCCTCGCCGAGGCCGGAACGCCACTGGTGTGGGTGACGCACGACCTGGAGCAGCTGCGCCGCGTCGCCGATCATGTGGTGCTGCTGATGAACGGGCGGGCACGCATGTCCGGCAGCGTCGCCGACCTGGACGCGGCCGCCCGCTCCGACCCAAAGATCGCGGCCTTCCTCGCCGAGACGCCGCCCGAAGCACGGGAGGATGCCGATGAACGGTGACCTGGACGTCCTGCGGCTCGCGGCGTCGCTGCTGCTGGTGGCCGTGGCCGTGGCGCTGTCCTCGGTGCAGCAGCTTCGCCTGAGCCGCACGATCCTGTGGGCGTCGCTGCGGGCGCTGGTGCAACTGCTGCTGGTCGGGGTGGCGTTGGAGCTGGTCATCGCGCCCGACCGCCCGCTCTACCTGGCGTGGGCGTGGGTGGTCGGCATTCTCGTGTACGCCGCTGTCGTGGTGCAGCGACGCGCCGGCGCCGTGCCCGGGGTGTTCACGATCGCGCTCGCGGCGCTCAGCGCTTCGGCTGTCGTCTCGCTGGGAGTGCTGTTCGGGCTGGGAGTGTTTCCGCTGGAAGGCCGGGCCCTGGTGCCGCTGGCAGGCATGATGGTCGGCAACTCGATGACCGCCACAGTGTTGGTGACCCGCCGGATGGCCGCGGAGTTCCGGGACAAGCGGGACGAGATCGAGGCCCGGCTCGCGCTCGGCCTGCCGGCGCCGGCGGCGGGTCGCCCGTACCTTCGGGAAGCGGTGCGCACCGCGCTGATCCCGCAGATCGAGTCCACGAGGACGGTCGGGCTGATCTTCCTGCCGGGCGCGATGACCGGCCTGATCCTGGCGGGGGCGCAGCCGCTGGAGGCGACGATGATCCAGGCCGCGATCATGTATCTGATACTGGGATCGGTCGCCACCACCACAGCTGTGGTCGCCCTCGGGGTACGCCGCCGGCTGCTCACGGCCGACCACCGCCTGGTGCTCCCCCAGGCCCGCGGACAACGACGTTGAGGCCGCCCGGCCTCCGAGAGGCAATCTCGGCGCAACGGGAACCCGGACGGCCTGGGAGCCATCCAATCGCCATGAAACCAATCCTCGCACTTCCGTTGTCACTGCTTCTCGCAGCCGGCGTCGCGGGCTGCGGCAAGGGCTCCGGCGCCGGCAGCTCCGACGCCGGCAAGAACTCCCCGGCCGGCCGCACGTTCTTGTCCAGCTCGCTCACCGACAAGGGCAAACCGCGTCCGCTGGTCTCCGGGTCACGGATCCGGCTGGCGTTCAAAGGCGCCGGACTGGAGGTTCACGCCGGGTGCAACCATTTCACCGGTGACGCTGAGTTCGACGGTGACCGGCTCGTGGTGAGCAATCTCGGCGGCAGCGAGATGGGCTGCTCGCAGGATCTGATGAAGCAGGATGAGTGGCTCACCGGATTCCTCACCGGAAAGCCGAACTGGCGCTTGGACGGCGACACTCTGATCCTCACCCGCGCCGAGGCCAGAATCGAACTCACCGACCGCCGCGTGGCGGACCCGGACCGACCGCTGCAGGGCGCCCGCTGGGTCGTGGAGGGCACCCTGGACGGCGACACGGCGGCAGCTGTCCCCGGCGACGTCGACGCCCACCTGACGCTCAGCGACAACGGCGCGGTGCGGGGCGACACCGGGTGCAACACCTTCAGCGGCAAAGTGACGACGACGAAGTCCGCCATCACTTTCTCGGACATCGTCGTCACCAACAACGCGTGCTCGGGCGAGCGAGGAGCCCTCGACAAGGCGATGCGGGAGCTGCTCCGCGGCACGGTGAAGTACCAGCTCGAGGCTGACAAGCTCACCTTGACCGGCAAGTCCGGAACAGGGCTCGAGCTGAAGACCGGTTAGCCGGCTTCCCCTGCGACGGGGGCTCCCATCACACGAGCTGCCCCGCCAGGAAGCATGCTTCCCGGCGGGGCAGTCTCAGCTATGAATCAGGTGGTGAGGAGCCGCAGCCCCAGTCCGTTACGAAGGTGTCGGACCTCCGAGTACACCGAGCGGGAAGCCCCGTCGACGTACACCCTGCCGCTGTGGACGCCCACGGCGCTGTGGCCGTAGTACCACGGCCCGCCGCTGTCGCCACCAGCGGTGACGTGCCTCGACGCCGCTGTCAGGTTCCGGTACGAGTACCCGCCGTAGCTGTAGGAGACACCGCGCTTGTGAACGGTGAGGCATTTACGGCCCGTGGTGAGGCCGTAGTTGCACACGGTCTGCCCCCGGTACTGGATCGTGCTGCCGGACACCGGTCGGGTCGACCCACCCGTGTAGTAGAAGCGGGCGATCGGCAGGTACGACCCTCGCCCGAACCAGGAAACGTCACCGTAGTCGCCGCTCCGAGTGCCCTTGCGCCCGATCGTCGTGTAGCTGCTCGTGCCATGGTTGGAGTACCGCAGGTACCGCCTTCCGATGGCGCAGTGCTGCGCGGTGGAGATGCCCCTCACGCCGCTGCTGTTGCGAACGGTGAACGCCGCGGTGCAGTGCGCGGCGCCGGACGTGGTGCGCAGCCGGCCACCGCCTCGCATGTACGCCTCGGTGCGGCCCACAGACTTGTCACTGACGTCCAGGTTGACCTTGATCTTCTTGTTCTTCGGCTGCGACGGCCGCAGCTTGTCCCGCATGGCGGCCCGCTCGGAAGCGCTGGAGAGCCGCCCTTCGGGCTCCACCTTGATCGAGATCTCACCGGTGTCGGTGTCGTAGCTGCCGACCGCGGAGCGCACGTCCTTGCGGCCGGTGACGCCCATGTTCTGGCCCAGGATCCGGTTCAACTCGGCCTCGGAGAAGCCCTTGCCGCCGATCAACTGCACCTTCACCGGCAGCGAGCCGACCCGCTTCTTCGCCTCGGCCGGCACGGCGCCCGCGAATGCGATTTTCGCGCCAGTGCCGTTGCCCGTGACCTCGGCGCCGGCAAAGGCGTCGGGATAGGTGGTTTCCAGTTTCTCCGCGATTTTCGAGAACGACTGCTGCCAGCCGATGCGGTTGACGGCCTCCTGCTCTGACCAACCCTCCTGCTTGGCCATTTCCATGACGTCCTCACGCTCCGCGGGATTGAGGTCCTCGAGTTTGAGGGACCCGCCTTGAGCGGAGTTGTCCACCGGTTCCGAGTCGGCATAGGCGACCCCGGTGACAACACCTGCCGCCGTGATGGCCGTGACGCTCAACGCCACCAGAACTTTGCGTCGCCGGAACCGTCCGGCGAGCATGCCTTTTCCAGCGTTCATTGAATTCCCCCGTTCACTGGTACGGATGACTATCTTGGGCGCTGGTTGTGCCCGACAGGCATAGTGGCACGTCAATGCAACAGGGTCGGCGCACTCGTCCCGACCACCGCCTCCGCCGCACCGGCCGATCATCGGGAGCATGACCTGGCGATGTTGACACGTAACTAGGAGCCGACCGCGCGCCCGGCCACCCCGATGACCCCGGGTTGGGCTACCTCGCGACGCTGCGCGACGGGGTGGTCCACTCGTGGCGGCAGCCGGCGGTGCGCGCCGCGGTGCTGCTGGTCCCCGCCGTCGGCGCGGTGTACGGGTCGCTGGAGCCCCGTCCCAGACTCGCGTTTGGTAATGGTTCCGCGGTCACAGTGACGGCGGATAGCGCGAAACCATTACCAAACGACGCGCCAGGCAGGGCCGTCCAGCAGAGTGGACGCATGACCGTACAGCGTCACGCATGAGTGCGCACGTCGAGCGACACCAGGCTTCAAGATCGCGGCGCGGGGTGGCCGCCCGCGACCCGGGGGAGGGAGCCCTCAGAGAGTGAAGGCATCTTGGTGCACGCCGTTGGTGAAGGCTCGCCACTCCTCCCGGGTGAACGTCAGCACGGCTCCGTCCGGGTTCTTGGAGTCGCGCACCAACACCCGGTCGGTCAGGGTCGCCACTTCGACGCAGGTACCGCCGTTGCCGCCCGACCGGCTGGACTTACGCCACACGATCTCGTTCATGACTGATGCCTTCCCATCTCGCTCATGACTGATGCCTTTCGGCGTATTCGTTGATCATCTGTCGGGATTCCGCTGGACTCAGGGTCACCTCGCGCATGGCCTGCCACACCGCGTCGTATACCTGATACTCGACCGGCTTGTCGAGGTACAGGGCTCCGCACAGGGACTCTGTGTAGGCCAGCGGAGGCTCGCTGATCCGTCCCCCGGGGAACGTCAGGATGTTAAACCGCGCGCCAGC
>WHSM01000565.1 GCA_009380105.1 Micromonosporaceae bacterium | reverse complement strand
GGGCGCTCGCAACCGCCTCGCCTTGTGGATCGAGAATCTCGGGCTTGAGCATGACGTCCACAACGACGCGGGCCACGCTGAGCTCCTGTCGGGTGATGTCCCAGGTCAGATTGCCTGCTAAAGCGTACCGCCCGAGTCGGGCCCGCCACCCGCAGGTCCCGTCAAGATCATCGTCTCGGAGGCCGGGTCCCGGCAGGTCGATCGGTCAGTGGGTGGGGCGGATCTGGATGGGCACCGGGACTTTCGGGCGGAGCGTGATGTGCACCTCGACCGGGATCTCGCCGGGCAGCGAGGTGAACTCGTAGTCGCGCACCAGGCAGGCCAGCGCGATCACCGACTCCAGCATCGAGAAGTGCTGCCCGATGCAGGCCCGCGGCCCAGCCCCGAACGGGAACCACGCGTACCGGTGGCGGGCCTTCTCGCGCTCCGGCGTGAACCGCTCCGGGTCGAACCGCGACGGGTCGTCCCAGAAGTCGGGGTGCCGGTGGATCACCCAGGGCGCGGTGACGATGTCCGCCCCGGCGGGCACGATGCGGCCGCGCAGCACGCTGTCCACCGTGGATCGCCGGCCGTTCACCGGCGCCGACGGGAACAGCCGCATCGCCTCCTTCAGTGCCATCGTCGTGTACGACAGCTCCCGCATGTCCGCCGCCGTGGGCTCCCGGTCACCGACCACGGCGCGGATCTCGTCGCGTACCCGCTGCTGGATCTCCGGATGCAGCCCGAGCAGGCGCAGCGTGAACGTCAGGGCGGTCGACGTGGTCTCGTGCCCCGCGAGCAGGAACACCAGCACCTGCTCCCGCACCTCCTGGTCCGACAGGCGCTCGTCGCCGTCCCGGGCCGCGAGCAGCATGCCGAGGAAGTCGTCCCGGTCCACGCCGGACGCGTGCCGCCGCGCGATGATCTCGTCGCACGCGCCGAACAGCTCGGCCTGGGCGCGGCGCGCCCGGCGGTTCACCGGCGTGGGCCAGCTCAGCGGCAGCCAGATCGGGGAGAACGCGCGCACGATGGCTGAGGCGCCGAGCACCGGGAACGCCGACTGCACCACCGGCAGCACCCGGTCGGCGTCCTCGCCGAAGAGGATCCGCACCACCATCCGCAGCGTCAGCTTGGTCATCTCGTGGTGCACGTCGAGCGTGCCGCCGTCGCGGGCCGACGCGCGCCACTCGGTCGCGAGCCGGGCGGACTCGGCGGCCATGGACTCGGCGTACGAGTTGACCCGCTTCACCGTGAACAGCGGCTGGATGAAGCGCTTCTGGCGTACCCACGTGTCGTCCTGGCTCGTCAGCAGTCCGTCGCCGATGACATCGCGGATCTCGCTGTAGAAGCGGGTGTCCTTGCGGTAGTCCTGCCACTGGCCGCCGAAGATCTGGTGCGCGGCCTCGGGGTGGAACACGGCGTAGATCTGCCGCCCCAGCTTCGGCAGGCCGATCTGGAAGCGCACCACGTCGCCGTGCTCGCGGTGGGCGCGCAGGAACGTGTCCAGGAAGTCGCGGCGCAGGTCTGGCAGCGAGCCGAGCAGCGGAGCCCCGGGAACCGTGGGGGTGGGGGCGGCGGTGGTCAGTGTCATGTCGATCCCCTCTCTGGGCGCGCGCCGTCGGGGCTCGGGGCGCTCTCCTCGGGCTGAAGTCCTCGCAGGGTCAGGTCCAGCACGGCGTCCCGGGTGCGCTCCGCGGGCCAGTCGTGGGAGTGGCGCAGGTGCACGTAGCTCCACACGGTGGCGCTGAGCAGCACCGTCGCGGTGACCTTCGGCTCGACCTGGCGGAGCGAGCCGTCGAGCGCGCCGTCGGCGAGCAGTCGCTCCAGCGGCGCGGCGAAGATGTCGAGGGTCAGCCCGTCCGGGCCGGGCGTGTGGAACGGATCCAGGCCGGGTCGGTGGCCGGCGAACAGACCACTCAGCGCGGCCAGGTGCTGCTCGGTCGCGCTGAGGATCGCCTCCAGGGCGGCCCGGAGCCGCACGTTCGCCGGCTCCAGGCCCGTGAGCGCGACCCACATCGTCGCGCGCAGGGAGTCCATGGCCCGGGCGAGCACGCCGTTGACGAGCGCTTCCAGGGTGACGTTGCGCCGGTAGATGGTCGCGCGTGAGACCCCGGCGCACTCGGCGACCCGCTCCAGGGATAGCCGGGACACCCCGTACGTCGCGATCGCGGCTTCGGTGGCGTCGAGCAGAGCGCTCTCGATCAGACCGGCCGG
>WHSM01000334.1 GCA_009380105.1 Micromonosporaceae bacterium | reverse complement strand
CACCAGCGGGAAGGGCAGATCAACCGCAACGACGGCGGGCGCGGCGCGTACTTCAAGGATCCGGACCGGCACAACCTGGAGATCATCACGCGCCCGTACGGCAGCGGCGGCTGAGCGCGCCGCTGCCGTGGGCCCGGCTCAGAGCCGTGGGTCCAGCTCAGTAGCCGCCGGTGCGCTTGGCGGCGGGCCGGTTCCCGGGGCTGGTCCCGACGGTGCCGTTGCTGCGCAGCGTGCGCATCAGCTCCCCGCCGACGCTGATCCCGACGGCCAGCGCGAGCGCCACCGCGATCGCCTGGGACAGGTTCAGCAGTCCCTGGTTCACGTCACCCAGGTTGAGCTGCGCCAGACCCTGGTACAGCAGCGTCCCGGGAAGCAGCGGGCCGATGATCGGCACCACGTACGGCAGCGCCGAGCTGCGCATCAGCCGGGCCGTCAGGTGCGCCAGCAGGCCGATCACCGCAGCGGCGATCCCCACGGCCATCACCTGCGGCACGTCGCTGTCCCGGAGCAGCACGTACGCCACCCAGATCAGCCCGCCGCCAACCGCAGAGGCGAACACGGCGCGCACCGGTGCCACCAGCGCCAGCGCGAACGACACCGAGATGCCGATCGCGCCGAGCAGCTTCATCGGCTGCGCCGACGGCGCGCTGTACGGCAGATCGCCGACCGGCAGCACAATGCCGAGACGCGCGGCGGCGTACACGGTGACGCCGACCCCGGCGACGATCGCCGCCACGATGTAGAAAACCTCCAGCAGCCGGGCTCCTGAGCTGATGTACGCCCCGCTGATCCCGTCCTGCACGCTGGCCACCAGCGGCCGGCCGGGCAGCAGCGCCATGATCGCGCCGGTGATCACCGCGGACACAGGCAGCGAGAACCCGCTGGCGATCAGGCCGATCCCGGTCGCCGAGCCGACCATCGCGGCCACGGCGATCTGGTAGAACTCGGCGACGCCACGGCGCGCCAGCAGCGCGGTCGTGCGCTCGGCGACGAACGCCGCGAGGAACGCGATCCCGGCGACGACCGCGCCGCCGCCCGCGAGCACGCTCGCCGACGCGGCGAGCAGCGGCAGCGACAGCGCGATCAGCCAGCCCGGGTAGCGGGCGGGGCGGCGCTTGATCTCCCGGAGCCGGGCGAACGCCTCGTCGACGTCGACCAGTCCCAGCGCCGCGTCCTCGACCAGCTTGTGGGTCTCGACCAGGCGCGAGTACTCGGGGGAGCGGCGCCGCACCACCCGTTCGCCGGTGATCGGCGCGGCGCCGTTTCCGGGCAGGCAGGAGATCGTGATGGCGGTGAAGGTGACGGAGGCCTCGGCGCGGGGCAGCCCGTACGCCACGGAGAGGCTGCGCATCGCCTCGGTGACGGTCTCGGTCGCCTCGCCGCTGGCCAGCAGCAGCTCGCCGATCCGCAACGCGAGGTCCATCGCCCGGTACGTGGCAGGGTTCTCCGGCTCCTCCTCGGGCTCGAACGGCCCGGCAGGGCGTCGACTGGCCTGGGCTCGCAGCTTGGCCCACGCGATGCGCGCCAACTGGGCCCGTCGGATGGACTCGTGCTGGGTCGCCCGCGTCATCGACGCCTCCTCACTTCGGTCGTGGGCAGGGCAGGGCGCCCCGCAGATGTGATGGTGGGATGTGGGGCGTTCCGCGTGCCGTTGAACGCCTGAGACGAGGGTACGTTCGCGCCTCGCGACCCGCCTCCCGTGCTGCTGTGACCTGCGACAAACCCGGGGCCGTCAACGCGTCCGTCAGCGGCCGGGCAGCGACTCGCAGACGGCGATCAGCCGGCGCCGGAGAGGCTCCGCCGCGTCGGCGAAGGAGCGCTGCGCGGCGGCGTACTCGGCGCGGCCGGCCGCGGTCTCCACCCGTACCGGCGGATAGCCCAGCGACGCCAGGTCGTACGGCGAGGCGCGCATGTCCAGCGCCCGGATCCGCCGCGCCAGCGCGAAGCAGTCGGCCACCAGGTCGCTGTCCACCAGCGGCGAGAGTTTGTACGCCCACTTGTAGAGATCCATGTTCGCGTGCAGGCAGCCGGGCTGCTCCAACTCGGACTGCCGCTCCCGGGTCGGTGCGAGCACGTTGAGCGAGCGGGCCGGCGGCGTGAAGAACCGGTACGCGTCGAAATGGCTGCACGCCGCGCCCCGCTCCTCGACGATCTGAGCCAGCTCCTCTGGCGACAGCCGCAGCGGCCGGTCGGCGTGGCGGACCGCGTCGGCCGGCAGCCGGTACACCATGGCCCACTCGTGCATCCCGAAACAGCCCAGGTGCGGGGGTCGCTCGGCGGTGCGCACGAGCAGCGTGTGGATGTGGCGCGCCGCCTCGCCGCGCCGGGCCAGGACGGCGTCGGTGTCGAGGGCGGCGCCTCCGCCCCCGTCGACGGCGCGGTAGCCGCCGTAGTCGAGATACTCGGCGGCGTCCGCTAGCACCACGCCCGGTCCGGGGTGCCAGCGTCGCAGCCTCGACGGGCGGTACGAGTAGTACGTGAACAGGAAGTCCTCGACCGGGTGCTTATCGCCGCGCTGGCGACGGGCCAGATACGGCTTGATCCACGCGGTGACCCTGCGTTGATGGGCGGCGCGCCGGGCTGACCAGTCGTGCCGGGCGAGCACGACCGGTTGCGCGCGCGTCATCACCCCGGTCACGCTGCCAAGTGTTCCATGATCGCCGTTCTCGGTCCTGATCGTCCTTGCGGTTTCCGCGCCCGGTGGCGGCCCGCCGGGCGCGGGCGATTAGATTCTTGGGGGTACGAGCGATAAGGGGGACACGTTGCGAATCGCACGCTTCGCTCATGTGGGCGGAATGTCGTTCGGGGTCGTCGAGGGGGAGCCCGGCGAGGCCTCGGCGCAGGCGGTCACGATCGCGCAGATCGACGGGCATCCGTTCGGCGAGATCCGGCTCACCGGCGAGCGCTGGGCGCTGGCCGACGTGCGGCTGCTCTCGCCGATCCTGCCGAGCAAGGTGGTGTGCGTCGGGCGCAACTATCTGGAGCACATAGTCGAGCACTCCGTTGATGGCCGTGCCGACGTGCCGAAGGAGCCGCTGCTGTTCCTCAAGCCTTCCACGTCGGTGAGCGGCCCCGGCGACCCGATCCGGCTGCCGGTGCAGTCCAAGCAGGTCGAGCACGAGGCCGAGCTGGCCGTCGTGATCGGGCTGCAGGGCGCCCGGCGGGTGTCCCGCGAAGAGGCCGCCGCGTCGGTGTTCGGGTACACCTGCGCCAACGACGTCACCGCCCGCGACCTGCAGCGCGCTGACTCGCAGTGGACCCGGGCGAAAGGGTTCGACTCGTTCTGCCCGATCGGCCCCTGGATCGTCACCGACATCGACCCCTCCGACCTGGAGGTGCGGTGCGAGGTCAACGACGAGGTGCGGCAGCTCGGGCGTACCAAAGACATGGTCTTCGACGTGGCGACCCTGGTCTCCTACATCTCCCATGTGATGACGCTGCTGCCCGGCGACGTGATCCTCACCGGCACCCCGGCCGGCGTGGAGCCGATCACGGCCGGCGACAGCGTCGAGGTGCGCGTCGAAGGCATCGGCAGCCTGACCAACCCGGTGGTGAGCCTTGACTGAGATTCGGGTGCGCTTCTGCCCGTCCCCGACCGGCGTGCCGCACGTCGGCCTGGTGCGGACCGCGCTGTTCAACTGGGCGTACGCGCGGCGCCACGGCGGGACGTTCGTGTTCCGGATCGAGGACACTGACGTGGCCCGCGACTCCGAAGCGTCGTACGGGATGCTGCTCGACGCGCTGCGCTGGCTCGGCCTGGACTGGGACGAAGGCCCGGAGGTCGGCGGTCCGCACGGCCCGTACCGACAGAGCGAGCGGCGCGAGATCTACGCCGACGTGATCGGCCGCCTGGCCGAAGCCGGGCACGTCTACGAGGCGTTCTCCACGGCCGAGGAGGTCGAGGCGCGGCGCCGCGCCGCCGGCCGGGACCCGAAGCTCGGGTACGACAACTACGACCGCACCCTCACCGAGGAGCAGAAGCAGCGGTTCCGCGACGACGGGCGCACGCCAGTGCTGCGGCTGCGGATGCCGGACGAGGACCTGGGGTGGGTCGATCTGGTGCGCGGCGAGGTCAGCTTCAAGGCGGGCAGCGTGCCGGACTTCGTGGTCGCCCGCGGCAACGGCGACCCGCTGTATCCGCTCACCAACCCCGCCGACGACGCGACGATGCGGATCACGCACGTGCTGCGCGGCGAGGATCTCCTGCCGTCCACGCCGCGGCAGATCGCGTTGTACCGGGCGCTGATCGATGTCGGTGTCGCCGAGCGCGTGCCGGAGTTCGGGCACCTGCCGCTGGTGGTGGCCGAGGGCAACAAGAAGCTCTCCAAGCGGGATCCGCGCTCGGACCTGCTGGCGTACCGGACGAAGGGTTACCTCCCGGACGGCCTGCTCAACTACCTGGCGCTGCTCGGCTGGGCGATCGGTCCGGACCGGGACATCTTCACGCTGCCGGAGATGGTCGACGCGTTCGACGTGTCCCGGGTGAGCCCGAACCCGGCCCGCTTCGACGCGAAGAAGTGTGAGGCGATCAACGCGGCGCACATCCGGCTGCTGTCGCCGCCGGACTTCGTCGCGGCGATCACGCCGTACCTGGCCTCGGCGGGGCTGATCTCCTCCTCGCCGAGCGAGTCGGAGTCGGCGCTGCTGGTGGCGGCGGCGCCGCTGGTGCAGGAGCGGGTCGTCGTGCTGTCCCAGGCCGCGGAGATGCTGGCGTTCCTCTTCACCGAGGAGGAGAAGTTCGCCCCGGACCCCGACCACGCCGCGAAGGCGCTCGGCCCGGAGGCGACGCCGGCGCTGTCGGCGGCCGTCGGCGCGCTGTCGTCGCTGACGACGTGGGACGCCGCGAGCATCGAGGAAGCGCTCAAGGCCGCCCTGGTGGAGGGCCTGGGGCTGAAACCCCGAAAAGCCTTCGCGCCGGCACGGGTCGCGCTCACCGGGCGCACAGTCTCGCCCCCGTTGTACGAGTCGATGGAACTGCTCGGCCGGGAGCGGTCGCTCGGCCGGCTACAGCGCGCCCT
>WHSM01000251.1 GCA_009380105.1 Micromonosporaceae bacterium | reverse complement strand
GAGTCGCGTCGCCGCGCCGAGCGCCGCCCGGGCGTGCCGCCGGCGCCGAGCACCGCGATCCGCGGCGCGCTCGCCACGCCGGCGGCTCGCAGCGCGTCCGCCATGCCCGGCGCGTCGGTGTTCTCCGCGAGCCAGCCGGCGCCTCGGCGCGCCAGGGTGTTCGCCGCGCCCAACGCGGTCGCCAGCGGTGTCGCCTCGTCGGCGACGGTCAAGGCGACCTCTTTCAGCGGCATCGTCAGCGACAGCCCGGCCCACGCCGGGTCGAGGCCGGACACGAGGTCGGCCAACTCCGCCTCGGCGCACTCGTGCGCGGTGTAGCGCCATCCGGCCAGTCCGGCGGCCGCGTACCCGGCGTTGTGAATCACCGGCGAGAGCGAGTGCGCGACCGGCTTGCCGAGCACCGCCGCCCGCCGGCCGGGCGCCTGTTCGTCGATCCCGGACATCAGCAGCCGAGCTTGCGTTTCTTGCAGGTCTGCACGTTGCGCTCGTGCTCGGCGAGAGTCGCCGCGAACGCGGAGCTGCCGTCCTTGTCGATCGCCACGAAGTACAGCCACTTGCCGTTGGCCGGGTTGACGGCCGCGGCCAGCGCCTCCTGGCTCGGGTTCCCGATCGGGCCCGGCGGCAGGCCGGCGTGCGCGTGGGTGCTGTACGGATTCTTCGGGTCGTTGAGCTCGGCGCGGCTCAGGCCCGACGAGTCCTTGCGCTTCTCACCCTGCCGCTCCAACCAGTAGTTCGTCGTGGAGTCGAACTGCAGTTTGTTCATCCAGGCGTCGGAGTGGTTGAGCCGGTTGTAGACCACCCGGGACACCTTCGGCAGATCCTTCGGGATCACCTCAGCCTCGCCCAGCGACGCCACGATCACGGCCTCGTACGGGGTGATGCCCTTCTGCTGCGCCACGTTCCGCAGATCCATCTCCTCCGCCACAGCCATGAACTTGTCGACCATCGTCTGGAGCGCCTCCACCGCCGTGGTGTCGGGGTCGAGGTCGTACGTCGACGGGTAGAGGAAGCCTTCGAGCGTCTTGGGAGCCTTCTTCTTGTCGCTGCGCGCGAACCAGGAGGAGTCGATGCCGAGGCCCCCGGGATCCTTGTCGAGCTTCTCGAAGTCCTCGATCGGGATGTCGAGCTTCTCCGACAGCGACCGGTAGACCTTCGCGTTCGACTGGCCCTCGGGCACGGTGAGTCGGTTGACGATCCGGTTCTTCGGGTCCAGGAGCGCGTCCAAGGCGTCCTTGGCGGGCATCTCCTGCTTCAGCTTGTACCTGCCGGGTTGCAGTTGCCGGCTGCGCTGATCCGCCTCGGCGGCGTCGACGAAGGCCCCGGCGCTCTTGACCACGCCTTTGCGGTACAGCTCGTTGGCGATGTCTCCAGCGAAGTCGCCCTGCTTGATCTCCACCGTGACTTCGCCCTTGCCGGGCCCCGGATAGTCCGGCGGCGTGAGGAAGTCACGCACCACGCCGAAACCCATCCAGACGCCGACCATGAGGACGCCCAGGATCAGGACGGTCACCACGAGCGTCGCCGCGGATCGGCCGCTTCCCGAATCCCGCCGTCGCCGGTGCCGGCGGGGCCGGGACGGGGAGTCGCCGAACAGGTCGAGCTCGTCAAGCATCCGAAACCCTCCGGTGGGTGTCGAGCCAGCCTTGCAAGATCTCCACGGCGGCCGCCTGATCGACGACCGCGCGGCCGCGCTTTCCCCGTACCCCTCGCTCGGACAGCCTACGGGTTGCCACGACGGTGGACATCCTCTCATCGACCATCCGCACCGGGACAGGAGCCACGATTCGGGCAAGCCGGTCGGCGTATTGCCGCGCCTCCGACGCGGCCTGACGCTCCTGACCTCCCAGCGCGACCGGTAGGCCGACGACCACCTCGACGGCCTCGTGCTCGGCGACCGCAGCGGCGATCTCGGCCAGGTCCGCAGGCGAATCCGGCGCCTTCGCGCCCGACTTGGCCCGCGCGACCGTGCGCAGCGGAGTCGCCAGGATGCCGTCCGGATCGCACTTCGCCAACCCGATCCGGACCGTGCCGACGTCCACCGCGATCCGCACGCCCCGGGTCCACCGGGGGTTCCTCACAGCGCCGGACTCAGTCACAGGCCTCTCACGGGGCGGCAGTGGTTTTCGCGACCAACTGCTCGAGCGCGGCCAGCACCACGGGCGCCTGGTCGGCGGGCAGTCCGCCGCCCTGCGCGATGTCGTCGCTGCCGCCACCCCGACCCGACAGCGCGGACTTGACGAGGTCCTTCGCCGACAGGCCGGCCTCGCGCGCCTTGCCGTTGACCGCCACCACCAGGGATGTCTTGCCCCCGGCGCGCGCCGCCACCGCGACCACGCCCGGCCGTCCCGGCTGCAGCCGCCCCCGGATCTCCTGGGCCAGGGTGCGCACGTCGTTGCCGCCCGTGCCCTCCGGCGCCTCGGTCGCCACGTACGCCACACCGGCCACGTCCCGGGCGTTCTCCGCGAACGTCGCCGCTCCCGCGAGCACCATCTGCGCCCGCAGCCGGGTCAGCTCCTTCTCCGCGTCCCGCAGCTGCGCCACGGTCTGCTCCACCCGGTCCGCGACCTGGTCGAACGGCACTCGGAACAGGTCCGCCAGCCGCGCCACCAGCAGATGCTCCTTGGCCAGGAACCCGAAGGCGTCGATCCCGACCAGCGCCTCCACCCGGCGCACCCCGGCGCCGATCGAGGACTCCGAGAGCACCTTCACCAGCCCCAACTGGCCGCTGCGCGCCACGTGGGTGCCGCCGCACAGCTCGCGGGCGTAGTCGCCCACCTCCACCACGCGCACCTCGTCGCCGTACTTCTCGCCGAAGAGCGCCATCGCGCCCAGCTTGCGCGCCTCCTCCAGCGTGGTGAGGAAGGCGTGCACCTCCAGATCCGCGACCAGCACCTCGTTGACCTGCTGCTCCACGTCGGCCAGCACCGACCCCGGCACCGCTCCCGGAGTGTTGAAGTCGAAACGCAGCCGTCCCGGCGCGTTCAGCGAACCCGCCTGGGTCGCCGACTCGCCGAGGAAGTTGCGCATCGTCTGGTGCACCAGGTGGGTGGCGGTGTGGGAGCGGGAGATCGCCGCGCGGCGCCGGAGGTCGATCTCGGCCAGGCTGGTCTCCCCGGAGCGCACCTCGCCGCGCAGCACCTTCGCCCGGTGCACGATCAGCCCAGGCATCGGCTGCTGCACGTCGATGATCTCCAGCTCGCCGCCGCCCACCGTGAGCTTGCCGGTGTCCGGCTGCTGCCCGCCGCCCTCGGCGTAGAACGGCGTCGTGTCGAGCACCACCTCGACCTCGTCGCCCTCGCCGGCCCCGGCGCGCGTCCCGTGCGGACCGATCAGCGCCCGCACCCGCGACTCCCGAGACACCTCGGTGTAGCCGGTGAACTCGCTCGGCCCGTGCTCGTCGAGCACTCCCCGGTACGCCGACATGTCGGCGTGGCCGGTCTTGCGTGCCGCCGCGTCGGCCTTGGCGCGCTTGCGCTGCTCGGCCATCAGCCGGCGGAAACCCTCCTCATCGACGGAGAGCCCCTGCTCGCCCGCGATCTCCAGGGTGAGGTCGATCGGGAAGCCGTACGTGTCGTGCAGCGCGAACGCCTTGTCGCCCGAGAGCGTGCCAGCGCCGGTCCGCTTCGTCTCCTCGATCGCCAGGTCGAGGATCACGGTGCCCTGCCGCAGCGTGGACCGGAACGCCTCTTCCTCGGCGTACGCGTACTGCGAGATCCGGTCGTACTCCTCGGCCAGCTCCGGATAGCTCGGCGCCATGCAGTCCCGCGCGACGCCGAACAGGTGCGGGAACGCCGGATCCTCGTACCCCAGCAGCCGCACTGCGCGCACCGCCCGGCGCAGGATCCGGCGCAGCACGTACCCGCGGCCCTCGTTGCTCGGGGTCACTCCGTCGCCGATCAGCATCAGGCCGCTGCGCACGTGGTCGGCGATCACCCGCAGCCGCACGTCGTCGGGATGGGCGTGGGCAGCCATATGGTCGGGTGAGAGGCCGTACCGCTTGCCGGTCAGCTCAGCGGCGCGGTCCAGGATCGGGCGCACCTCGTCGATCTCGTACAGGTTGTCCACGCCCTGCAGCAGCACGGAGACCCGCTCCAGGCCCATCCCGGTGTCGATGTTCTTCGCCGGCAGCTCGCCGAGAATCTCGAAGTCCTCCTTGCCGGTCCCGGGGCCCCGCTCGTACTGCATGAAGACGAGGTTCCAGAACTCCAGGTAGCGGTCGCCGTCCGGCTCCTCGCCGCTGGTGATGTCGTACTCGGGGCCGTACTCCGGGCCGCGGTCGACCAGGATCTCCGAGCACGGGCCGCACGGGCCGGGGACGCCCATCGACCAGAAGTTCGGCCCCATCCCGAGCTTGACGATCCGGGACTCCGGCACCCCGGTCTTGCGCCACAGGTCGTACGCCTCGGCGTCCTCGTGGTACACCGAGGCCCAAAGCTTCGCGTCGTCGAAGCCGTACCCGCCCTCGGACTGCGGCTTGGTCACCAGGTCCCATGCGAGATTGATGGCGCCGTCTTTGAAGTAGTCGCCGAAAGAGAAGTTGCCGTTCATCTGGAAGAACGTGCCGTGCCGGGTGGTCTTGCCGACCTCGTCGATGTCCGGAGTCCGGATGCACTTCTGCACGCTCGCGGCGCGCGGGTACGGCGGCGTCACCTGGCCCAGGAAGTACGGCTTGAACGGCGCCATGCCGGCCGGGATGAACAGCAGGTTCGGGTCGTCGAACGCCGGCAGCGGAGCGCTGGGCACCACGGTGTGCCCGTTCGACTCGAAGTGAGTCAGGAACCGGCGCTTGATCTCCGCGGTCCTCATCGGTCTGGTTCGCCTTCCTGGTGATACGGGTGCATCGGGTCGTGCGGGCGATCGTCGTCAGGGCCGTCCAGGTCGTCGGCGCTCAGGTCGCCGAACTCGGCGTTCTCGGCGAGCGCGGCGTGGATCTGCTCCTCACGCTCGGCCATCCCGTCACGGACGTCCACCATGAATTCACGCACAGAATCCACCAGACCGGCAGCGGATTCTCCGGCGGAGGCGACGAGGCCGCGAGGGCTGTACGACTCCGCGGTGCGTGTGAGCTTGCGGTAGACGACGATGCCGGCCGCGGCCGCCACCCCGAACCAGAACAGACGACCAACCATGGTCAGCTCCTCCAACGACGCCGTGGCCGGGCCGCCTTGCGCGCGGCCCGCTCAGCCTTGAGACGATCGCGCACATCGCGCTCCTCGTCGGCGTGGCGGCGCGTCTTGACAGCCTTTCTGACCCCGTACCCGAACGCGGCCGCCTTCACCAGCGGGCTGGCCGAGGCCGCGCCGATCACCGTCGCCAGGTTCGCCACGGTCCCCGTCACCTGCTGGGCGTGGCCGGTGATGGCGTCGACGCGCACCAGTTGCAGATTGACGCTGTCCAGCGACTGGTGCACCTGACCGAGCGCGGTGTTCACCTGCGCCAGCGTGAAGTCCAGCTTGTCCAGTGTCGGACCGGTGCGGTCCACGGTCTCGTTGATCGCGCGGGTCGCCGCGTCCACCGTGTGGCGCAGCCGCAGCACCGGCACCGCGATGACGCCGACCAGCAGCAGGAACGCCGCCGCTGCGATCAGAGCCGCGATCTCGCCAACGGACACGGCCGTTCTCCCTTCAGCACAGACGTCGGATTGCCCTCTAGGGTCTGTTTCCCTTCACACCGCAGTGACCCTACCCGCCGACCGCGCAGCTTCACCGGCGTACCCGCTGAAAGAAACTCCGAGCAGCACACCTCGTCACAAGATCACTTTTCTGGGTACGGGAACCAGGTCACGCCGCGGATCCGCGTCCGAAACCGTGACCCTCGAGGTGACCGGTCAGCGCAGCCGCCAGTCGGAGCCGGCGTTGCGCACCACGGCCGTCACCAGGGTCTCCGGACAGGCCTCGGCGGCCGACCGGCCCTCTCCGGCGCCCCCGCCGCCCTGGTTGCGGCAGCGCGCCGGCCTCGCCCAGAGGTCCAGCGTGTGCCCGTCGCGGCGCCAGCACGTGTAGTCGCCGCGCACGGCGCGGGGCGGGCACTGGGCCACTTTCCAGCGCTTCCAGCCCTGGTCCCGCAGCGCCTCGTGGTACACCGCCGCCGTCGGCTCCGGCGCGCGTCGCGACTCCCACGTGCGTTGCCGCACCCGGCAACTCGGCACGCACCAGCGGCTCCCGGCGGCGTGGTCGGTGGCCTTCTGCGACGCCCATGACGGCAGTTCGACAGCGTCCAGCGCCCGGAACGCCGGATCTCGGGTCACGTGTTTGATGACGAAGAAGCCGGGCGCCGCCCCCAGCAGCACCACCATGACGAAGGCCAGGGTGAGCACGCGTAATCGCTCGGTCTGGCGAAGCTGCTCCTGTAATCGCGCCGCCCATCCGGAGGAGCCTGCCGACGCCCCGGCGCCGCGACCAGCCGTTGACGCCTTGGCGGACTTGGCGGACTTGACCGGCCTGGCGGACTTGGCGCCCGCGCCGCGCTTGCGGGGCAGCGCTGCCTTGACCGGCCCAGACGCGCGCTGCGCAGCCGGCTCGCGCGCCGGTTCCGCGCCCTTCGCCGGCGCCCGGGGGCGGCCGCTGTCGGACCGGCTG
>WHSM01000554.1 GCA_009380105.1 Micromonosporaceae bacterium | reverse complement strand
GGGGTTTCCCGGTCGTTCCCGTGCAGTCGGACTGCACGACAACGGCCCTTGACCGGTATTTGTGCTGGTCAGGGGCCGTTTATGCTGGTGGTGGCGGGTACTGGATTCGAACCAGTGTAGGCGTAGCCGACGGTTTTACAGACCGCTCCCTTTGGCCGCTCGGGCAACCCGCCGAAAGACGCGCCACGTCAAGCGTAAGCGCGCCGGAGCAAGGATAGCCGCTCACCCCCGCGGTGTCGCAAACGGGTTCGGATCGCGGCCGCGTAACCTGGCCCGGTGGCCGTCTGACCGCAGGGCGCCCGGAGCGGACGCCCGGTACGGACGCGCACCAGCCACGACAGCGAACAGGAGGATCTCGGTGGCCAACCCAAGTTTCGACATCGTCTCGGAGGTCGACCGGCAAGAGGTCGACAACGCACTGAACCAGGCTTCCAAAGAGCTGGCCCAGCGCTTCGACTTCCGTGGCACCGGCGCTGAGATCAGCTGGTCCGGTGAGGCGATCGTGGTGCAGGCCGAGACCGAGGATCGGGTACGGGCGGCGTTGGAGGTCTTCAAAGAGAAGCTCGTACGCCGGAAGATCTCGCTCAAAGCGCTGGACCCCAGCGAGCCGAAGCAGTCCGGCAAGGCGCACCGGATCGAGTGCAAGGTCGTCCAGGGCATCGCCTCGGACAAGGCCAAGGCGATCACGAAGCGCGTCCGCGACGAAGGCCCTAAGGGCGTGCAGGCGCAGATCCAGGGTGAGCAGATCCGGGTCTCCGCCAAGAAGAAGGACGACCTGCAGGCGGTGATCGCGATGCTGAAGGCCGCCGATCTCGACATCCCGCTGCAGTTCACCAACTACCGCTGAACGAACTGCCGCCGAAGAAACCGCGGCTGAACGTTCCTGGACAGTGGGCTCGGATCATGAGACACGTCCGGCGAGTCTCTTGATTCGGGCCCACTGTCCAATGGCGCGTCAGTGGGCTGCCGCGGCCGAGCCCGCCTCAGCCGCGGTGTCTCGCTTCACGCCATCCTTGACGTGTCGTACCAGGGAAGTGAGAACGTCTTTCGCCGACTCCCGATCGCGCGCGTCGCAGAGCACCACAGGCACCCCGGCGTCGAGGTCGAGCGCCCGGCGCACCTCTTCCGGCTCGTGCCGGCGGGCGCCGTCGAAGCAGTTCACCGCGACCAGGAACGGAGTCCCCTTGCGCTCGAAATAGTCGATGGTGGCGAAGCTGTCCGGCAGCCGGCGTGTGTCGACCAGCACCACGGCCCCGATCGCGCCGAGCGCCAACTCGTCCCACATGAACCAGAACCGCTGCTGCCCCGGCGTGCCGAACAGGTAGAGGATAAGCCCGCTGCCCAAGGTGATCCGGCCGAAGTCCATCGCCACAGTGGTGGTCCGCTTGCTCTCCACGCCGTCGATGTTGTCGACCTCGATTCCCTCACAGGTGAGGGTCTCCTCGGTGCGCAGCGGCCGGATCTCGCTGACGGCTCCCACGAGTGTCGTCTTGCCCACGCCGAAGCCGCCCGCGACGAGGATCTTGACGGCCCGCGGGAACCTCCGCTCGTCTAGCGGATCCCCATCGTCGCCACCCGCGCGCGCAGGCTCAGAGCGCCTGAAGTCCATGCAGCACCGTCTCCAGGAGGTCTTCGTCGGGGAGCCGCGCAGTGCTGGCCGGTTCGCGCACCATGACCAGGTGCATGTCGAGCAGGTCGCCGAGCAGCACCCGGACCACGCCAAGGGGCAGGTCGAGCTGTGAGGCCACCTCCGCCACCGACAGCGGCGCGCGACAGACCTCCAGCGCCGCGAAGTGCTCGGGATGCAGCCGCGGATCCGGGCGGGGCAGCGGCTCGACGGTCAACACGAACGCGACGAGGTCGAACCCTTCGACGGCCGGCCGGGTGCGGCCCCCGGTCATGGTGTACGGGCGCACCACCGGGCCCGCCGCCTCGTCTACCCAGATCTCCTCGACGACCGCCGCGCCAGCGCCGTCCCTGACCGAGCCCCCGGCGTCGCTCATCAGCCGCCGGACCGCTCTAGCTCCGTGCGCTGCGGCGTCGACAGGTACACCCCGACCCGCTGCACCAGCACCGCCATCTCATACGCGATCAAACCGATGTCCGACTCACCCGCCGCGATCACCGCCAGACACGCCCCACTACCCGCCGCCGTCACAAACAAATACGCCGAATCCATCTCCACGACCGTCTGCCGCACCGACCCGCCGCCGAACATCCGCCCAGCGCCCCGCGACAAACTCTGATACCCCGCCGCCACCGCCGCCAGATGCTCAGCGTCCTCCCGGCCCAACCCCTTCGAAGCGG
>WHSM01000382.1 GCA_009380105.1 Micromonosporaceae bacterium | reverse complement strand
TGTACCTGGACCTGGAGTGCGACACGGAGCGCCGGGACAAGATCCGGCAACACCTCGACGAGTGCTCGCCGTGCCTGCGGGAGTTCGGCCTGGAGCAGGAGATCAAAGCGCTGGTGGCGCGCTGCTGCCAGGAGCCGGCGCGGGACGGGCTACGCGACCGGGTGCGGGCCCGGCTGCGCCAGATCGTGCTGGAAGCCGACGCCCGCGAGTTCCTCGCGGAGTAAGGCGCGCCCAAGCGCACGCTGCCGGCGCTCCGCTAGTGCGGACTCTGCCTTTCCCGGGACGCCCGCACCCGGGCCAGCCGCCCGGGCATGTCGGTTGCGTGCCAAACCCGCACGCGGCAGCGCGCCCTTGGATCGCGCCTCGGCAATCCGGTCAGGCGTTGGGGCGCTTGCCGTGGTTCGCGCCCTTCTTCTTGCGGGCGCGGCGCTTGCGTGCCTTCTTGGCCATGTGCGTCTCCTCGTGTGTACGCGGGCGTCGATGACCGTGGCGACCAGCGGGGACCCGCGCACTGGATGGTAGGCGATACGGTGACTGCGCTGGACAGCGAGGTCGCGCGGGCTCCCGACGCCGAGCGCGTCGCCGGGTTGCGGTCGGAAGGTCTGTCAGTCGTGGTTGGATAGCCGCGGAGCACTGTGAGCGCAGGGAGGACGGCGATGGCCGAGGAGATCCGGGCCGAGATGGTGGCCAACGTGTGGAAGGTCGTCGCCTCTGCGGGCGACACCGTCGACGACGGCGACACGTTGGTGATCCTCGAGTCGATGAAGATGGAGATCCCGGTGATCGTGGAGTCCGCCGGCGTGCTGAAGGAACTGGCGGTGCACGAGGGCGACGTGGTCCAGGAAGGTGACCTCATCGCCGTGATCGAGTGACGTCCCGCACCGGCGCCGCTGTGGTCGTGCGCCGCGCCGACCCGCCCGAGTACGCGCAGATCGGGCGGCTCACGGTCGCGGCGTACCGCGCCGATCGGATGATCCCGGATGGCAGCCGGTACGACGAGCAGCTCGCCGACGCGGCCGCCCGCGCCGACGGCGCGGAGTTGCTGGCCGCGGTCATCGACGGCAGGGTCGTAGGCGGCGTGACGTTCTGCCGCTACGGCAGCCCGTTCGCCGAGATCAGCCGACCGGGTGAGGCCGAGTTCCGGATGCTCGCCGTGGATCCCTCTGCGCGCGGGTCGGGCGTCGGCGAGGCTCTGGTGCGCGCGGTGCTGGGGCGGGCGCGCGACAGCGGCGCCGAGGCCGTCGTGCTGTCCACTCCTGACACAGCCCTCGCCGCCCACCGGCTGTACCTCAGGCTCGGCTTCGTCCGCCTCCCGGAGCGGGACTGGGAGCCGGTCGCCGGGGTGCGTCTGTCGGCCTATCGGTTCCCGCTGGCGGACTGCTAGCCCACTCACTGCGCCGTGATCATGGCGTCCTTCAGGTCCTCACGGGCATGCCGGACGTCACGGTCATGGGAGGCCGGCGGCGTCGGTTCGTACCCACAAAACGGGGTTCTGCTGCGCACCCCGTGTCGCTTTCTGCGCGATTGCGCGCGTAACATGGCTCTACCACGCGCCATCATGCAAGCGTGCGCATTCAGCATCACTGGGAGGCGTAGTGCCGGAGGACGTTGTGCCGGAAGGCGAGCAGGCCGCGTCGGGCGCGGGCATGGCCGCCGACATCGCGGAACAGCCGGCCGGCTACGCGCGACTGCTCGGCGAGCAGGCTCCGGCGATCGCAGAGGTCGCGGCCCAGATCGCGCGACGCCGCCCCCGGTTCGTGCTCTACACCGCCCGCGGCACCAGCGACCACGCGGCGTTGTACGCGGCGTACCTGACCGAGATCAGGCTCGGCATCCCGTCCGGGCTGGCCTCGCCGTCCGCCATCACCGTGTACGGCGCCCGCCCGGCCCTGGACAACTCGCTCGTGGTCGGGGTGAGCCAGAGCGGCGGCTCCCCGGATCTCGTGGAGGTGCTCGACGTCGCCCGGGAACAGGGCGCCTGCACTCTCGCCGTCTGCAACAACCCGAACTCGCCGCTGGCCGACGCCGCCGAGCTGGTCGTCGACCTCGCGGCCGGTCACGAGCGGGCGGTGGCGGCGACCAAGACATACACGGCTGAGCTGCTGGCGCTGCTGATGCTGGTCGAAGGCGTGCGCGCCGGAGACGGCCGCCTGCCGGCGGCGGAGCGCGACGCGTTGGCGGCGCTGCCGGGGCTCGCCGCGGCCCTGATCGAGGACCCCACGGCGGCGCAGCTCGCCCCGCGATACCGGTTCGCGAATCAGTTGATCACCACCGGGCGCGGGTACGCGTACCCGACCGCCCGCGAGACCGCGCTCAAACTGATGGAGACCAGCTACCTCGCGGCGCTCGCGTTCTCCGGCGCGGATCTGCTGCACGGGCCGCTGGCCCTGGCCGACCCCGACGTGCCGGTGCTCGCGCTCGTCGGCGCGGGCCCGGCCGGCGAGTCGATGCGGCAGGTGCTCGCCCGCCTCGGCGAACGGCGCGCCGACGTGGTGACGGTCGGGCCGGCGGCTGTCGCCGACTCGCACATCCGCACCCCTGCCGTCGACGAGCGGCACGCCCCGCTGCTGGACATCCTGCCGCTGCAGCAGTTGGCGCTGGCGCTGGCGCTGGCCCGAGGCGAGAACCCGGACGCCCCCAGAGGCCTCCGCAAGGTCACAGAAACCCGCTGACGGCCGGGCCCACCCGTTGGGCCGGGGTGATCAAGGGGTGGTTGCCGCGACCCGCCGACCCGACGCACAACCATGCCTTGATCACCGCAGAAGGGGCACGGGAGGCGGCGGGGCGGTGGGAGGCCCGGGGCGCGGCGTGGCAGGCTTCCTTCGTGTCCACCCTGCGTGACCTGGTCGAAGAGCACACCGACCTCGACGCCCAGAGCATCGAGCACCTGCACCGGCTCGCCGGTGAGTGGCAGCTGCTCTCCGACCTGTCCTTCGCCGACCTGCTGCTGTGGGTGCGCACCAGCGCGCCGGAGGCCGACCACGCCCGCTACATGTGCGTGGCCCAGTGCCGGCCCAGCACGGCGCCGACGGCGTACCACGACGACCAGGTCGGCCGGGAACTGACCGGCCCGAAGATCGCCCACCTGGAGGTGGCGCGGCAGCAGGGCCGGATCTGGCGCGAAGGCGACCCGGTCTGGTACGGCGACACCCCGGCCCGCCACGAGGCGATCCCGGTGCGGCCGCTGGACGGCGACGACGTGATCGCGGTGCTGGGTCGCGACACCAACCTCTCCGCGGCGCGCAGCCCCAGCCAACTGGAGTTGAGTTACCTCACCACCGCCGACGACCTGGCGCAGATGGTCACCGACGGCACGTTCCCGCCGCCGCGTCATCCCGGGGAGACCACGTCCGCGCCCCGCGTCGGCGACGGGTTCTTCCGACTCGACGGCGACGGCAAGGTGGTCTACGCGAGCCCGAACGCGCAGTCCGCGTACCGCCGCCTGGGTTTTCACGGCAGTCTCATCGGCGAGGATCTCGCTGCGCTCACCGGACGCGTGGCCGACGACCCGCTCGAAGGCACCGAGGTCGCGGGGCGGATCCTCGCGGCGCTGTGCGGCCAGTCGCCGCCCCGCAAAGAGGTCGAGGCGCGGGGGGCCACGGTGCTGACGCGGGCGCTGCCGCTGCTGCCTGGCGGCAAGCCGAGCGGCGGGCTGCTGCTGGTGCGCGACGTCACCGAGGTGCGTCGCCGGGAGCGGGCGCTGATCACCAAGGACGCCACCATCCGGGAGATCCACCACCGGGTCAAGAACAACCTCCAGACGGTCGCGGCGCTGCTGCGGCTGCAGGCCCGCCGGGTCGGGATCCCGCAGGCGCGCGAGGCGCTGGAGGAGTCGGTGCGCCGGGTCGCGTCGATCGCGCTGGTGCACGAGACGCTGTCGTACTCCTCGGACGAGGCTGTCGAGTTCGACATGATCGTCGACCGGGTGGCGTCGATGGCGGCGGACGTCGCGGCGGCCGAGTCGCAGGTGCGGCTGCGCCGGGAAGGCACCTTCGGAGTGCTCCCGGCCGAGGTCGCCACGCCGCTGGTGATGGTGCTCAACGAGCTGCTGCTCAACGCGGTGGAGCACGCGTACGCGCCGGGGGAGTCCGGCGAGGTGATCGTGGCGGCGCACCGGTGGCGCCGGCAGCTGCACGTCACGGTCTCGGACGCGGGGCGCGGCCTGCCCGATGGGTTCGACATGGCGGCCAGCGAACGGCTCGGCCTGCAGATCGTGCGGACGCTCATCACCGGTGAGCTGCG
>WHSM01000288.1 GCA_009380105.1 Micromonosporaceae bacterium | reverse complement strand
GCTGACCAGTGCCCAGTCCACAAGAGATTGATTCGTTGTTGCCCCTACCGCAACACACATCTGCCGCTCTAGCATCACCGGCATCACGCACGTCGAGTCACGAGAGAGGCACTCATGGAGACCACCACGCGGATGCGCCTGTCGCTGCCGCAGTTCGCTCCGTACCACCCGGGCGACAGCCCCGGCCCGATCCCCTCGGTGATCGAGAGGTTCCAACCGCGCCCGTACAACCCTAGTGAGGAAGACCCCGACGGACCGGAAGCCACGGCACGTCGCCACACGATCATCCTCGTCACGCCAGAGCACGCCGAGGCGCTGAAACACCACCGCTGCGAGGCCGGACTCAAGCTCTACGTGGACGACGAATGGGAGGACGATCTCGTCGACCTCTTCGACGCCGTCACCTGCATCGAGGAGGCGTGCGGCTTCCCGATCACCCTGGTGGAGCACCGTTCTGACCTCACCTACTGGACCGCCCGCCCGCGCGATGACCGTCCGAGCGGCGATGACCGTCCGGGCAGCGATGACGACTAGACTCGGGCCAACGAGAGGGGGTGACCGGTCGTGGCGGCGCCAGCACAGGAGTGGCAATGGCCAAGTAGTTGGACCGAGGCGGATCTGCGTCATCTCCCCGACGACGGCCACCGGTACGAGGTCTTCGACGGGAGTCTGCTGGTGACGCCTCCGGCTGGTGAGACACATCAGGACATCTCCGCCAGGCTGCTTATCGCGCTCCGCGCTGCGGCGCCGGACGGGTGGCGGGTGCTCCAGGAGATCGGCTTGCGGTGCGGGGGCCGGCTGCTGATCCCCGATCTCGTGGTGCTGCCGCCCCATGCGCCCCGAGCCGAGGCCGACTACAACGACACCCGCAAAGTGCCCCCCGCTCTGGTGGTCGAGATCGAGTCCCGGTCGACGGTGCTCATGGACCGCGGCAGCAAGCCGCTGGTGTACTCCGAGGCCGGCATCCCGGCGTACTGGCGGGTCGAGCGCGATGGCACGGTCCACATCCACCAGCAGCCTGACGACGGTGAGCCGTACAAGCTGCTTCACACCGTGCGCAAGGGGAGCACATTCCAGGTCGACGTGCCGTTCCCGATGCTCCTCGACCCAGCGGCGATAGCGTCCCGCTGACCAGACCGGGGTGTGATCGGCCAACCGATCCGCGGCATGGGGCGCGCACCAACGCGCACGAAGCGCGAACCGTGTGGCTCAGCGTCCCATTGCGCCGATCTTGACCCGCCCCTCGTCCTCTCGACCCGCCCCCTCGACGCCGTGAGCGCGGGCGCGGGCGAACTCGGACTTGGGGAGGAGCCCGGCGAATCGGGTTGAAGTTTGCATTTCCCCATACACGTTGCGTAAAGAAACTTCCGCGCGGTAGCTACTTCACGTAGGAAGTTAACGCCGATACGCTCCAGCCCCATTAGGGACAGCCACACCACCGCCCTATAGGAGGCATCTTGAGATCCCATCGCTACCACCCCGAACGGTGGAGATTATCCCGCATGATGCTCGCCATTCTGGCGGGCATCGTCGTGTCGTTGGCCGGATCGGCCATACCCGCGGGCGCTCACACCGCCGCCGGCCCGACGGCCGGTGAGCCGTCGAACATCGCGCCCCAAGTCCAGAAGCGGGTCGACGCCAAGTCCGGCGACCGCGTACAAGCGCTTCTGATGCTCCACAACGCACAGCGCCTGAGCGGCTCCCGCGGGGCCGTCGTCAGCGCCCTGAAGCGGCACGCCAACTCGACGCACCGCGACCTGGAAGCCCGGCTGGAGCAGCACCCCCGCACGGCCGGCGACGTGACCGTGGTGAACCGGTTCTGGGTCACCAACATGGTGCTGGTCGAGTTCACCGCCGACAGCCAACGGCTGCAGGCGATGGCCGCCATGTCCGGCGTCCGGCGGGTGATCCCCAACTTCGCCGTCTCTCTGCCGAAGCCGGCCGAGAGCACCGGGCCCGGCGCCGCCAGTGAGCACCTCACCTGGGGTCTGGAGCGAATCCAGGCCGAGAAGGTGTGGGACGAGCTCGGTGTCGACGGCTCCGGCGTACGTGTGGCCACACTGGACACCGGCGTGGACATCAGCCACCCCGACCTGGCCGGCAAGATGGTCACCGACAACCCGTCCGACCCGAACTACCCCGGCGGCTGGATGGAGTTCAACTCCTCAGGCAACCTGGTGCGCTCACAACCGCACGACTCCCACTATCACGGGACCCACGTCTCCGGCACCATCCAGGGCGGTGACGAATCCGGGACGGCCATCGGCGTCGCGCCTGCCGCCGAGATGATGCACGGCCTGGTGATCCCCGGCGGCGGCGGCACGTTCGCGCAGGTCGCGGCCGGCATGCAGTGGGCGGTCGCGCCCACCGACGCCGACGGCAACCCCGCCGGCGAGCCCGCCGACGTGGTGAACATGTCGCTCGGCGGCAACGGGTTCCACGACGAGATGATCGCCCCGACCCGAGCGATCCGGGCCGCCGGCGCGTTCCCGGCCTTCGCCATCGGCAACAGCTGCGGCTCGCTCGGCACCGCCAGCCCCGGCAACGTGTACGACGCGGTCGGCGTCGGCGCCACCGACGAGTCCGACAACGTCGCCAGCTTCTCCTGCGGCGGCGTCATCGACAAATCCCGGTGGAGCAACCCGCCGGCTGACTGGCCGGACTCGTACGTCAAGCCGGACATCTCCGCCCCCGGCGTCGGTGTCTGGTCGGCCTCGCCCGGCGGCGGCTACCGCACCCTGTCCGGCACCTCCATGGCCACCCCGCACACCGCGGGCACGGTCGCGCTGATGCGCTCGGCGGCACCGGAGCTGAGCGTCGACCAGGTGTTCGACGGCCTGGCCGACACCGCGTTCTGGGACGACCGGTATGCCGACCAGCCGCCGGACACCAGGTTCGGAGAGGGCCGGATCAACGCGTACCTCGCCACCCGCGAGGTGGCGATCGACTCCGGAATCTCCGGCACGGTCACCGACACCAGCACCGGCAAGCCGGTCAACGGCGCGACTGTCACCGTGACCCCCGGGGACCGGAAGATCACCACCGGCTCGGACGGCCGCTACACGGTGCGGGTCGAGCCCGGCGCGTACTCCGTGGCGACCAGCGCGTTCGGCTACCGCGACGCGACGACCGACAACGTCCAGGTCACCGCGGACAACTTCACCACCGTGGACACCACGCTGGCGCGTGGCCCCAGGGGCAACATCTCCGGCGCGGTCACCTTCGACCAGTCCGGCGAAGGCGTCCCCGGCGTGACGGTCGCGCTTGAGGGCACCCCGGTGCCGTTCACCGCGACCTCGGGCGTTGACGGCCGCTACACCATCGCGGACGTGCCGGTCGGCACGTACACGGTGGCGGCGTCACACCCGCGCTTCACCGCGCCGTCCGCGGTCGAGGTGACCGTCTCCGAAGGCGGGACCGCCGAGGCCGACCACGTCTTCGGGGCGCCGCCGCGCACCGTGGCATTGGTCGGACGGTACGTCGACCAGTTCCGGGACGACTTCTTCGCGCCGCGGGGCATCGAGACCGTCATCTACGGCTGGGACGAACTGGAGGACGCCGCGCAACACACGACGATCGTCCTCGGGTACGGCCTCACCTCCGACTACAACCAGGCGAGGTTCCAGGCGTTCCTCGACGCCACCGACGCCAGTGGCGCGGGCGTGATCTTCACGCACCAAGCCTTCGGCTCGGCGACCGGGCTCAACCAGCTATCCCGGCACACGGGGCAGCCGGAGACGACGGGTCAGAACAGCGGCGGCTCCGGCTCGGCGGAGTCGTTCTACGACATCACCGCCGACCATCCGATCTTCGCCGGCCACAGCGTCGGCGACCGGATCGTGCTGGACAACAGCACGCAGGCCAAGTGGATCGGCTGGTTCGACAACTACGCCGGGGACGGCCGGCAGACCATCGCGACCCTCGGCCGTAGCGGCGACGCCATCGGCGGCGGCGGCATCGGCGTGGACCAGCGCGCCAACAACCGCCACGTGCTGCTCGCCAGCCACGGCGTGTCCGTCACCCGCGGTCCGGCCGACTGGACCCCGGAGGCGGGGCAACTGTTCCTCAACGCCCTGACCTGGGCGTCCCCGCCGCCGACGGAGGCCCAGCCCTACTACGCGGTGCACGACCTGCAGCTCGGGCCGGATCCGGTGAAGGCGAACCAGCCGGTCACGGTCAGCGCGGCGGTGAAAAACATCGGCAGCTCGGCCGGCAACTACGAGGCCGCCCTCGTGGTTAACGGGCAGGTCGCCGAGACCAAGTCCGTGGCCCTGGCACAGGGCGAGTCCGCAACTCTGGAGTGGACGGTCTCGCGTGCTGACCTCGGCGTGTACGAGGTGCGGCTGGAGTACCTCACCGGCTCGTTCCGGGTGCGGGCTCCGATCGTGGACCTCACCGCTTTGGCCGTGGCGTCCGACTCCGGGGCCGGGGCTTCGGCCGGGCCGCTCACCGGGGCGACTGTCGAGCTGATCGACGACGGCGCCGTGGTCGGTGTCGGGTCCACTGGCGCTGACGGGACGCTCTCGTTCGAGATCCCTGATGTCTCCGGTGACTATGGGCTGGTGGTGCGCCGAGCCCACATCAACAACGGCGACGAAGCGTACCTGCTGCACCGGGCCATCACGGTCAACGACGACCGGTCGGTGACGTTCGCGCCCCAGGCCTCCGGCAGCGGGGCCGACGCCGTGGCTCGGACGGACCTGCGGCTCACCAAGGTCAACGCCGACCACACCGCGCAGGTGTTCGTGCGCCCGACCAGCACGGCCCCGTACGGGTACGGCTACCAGCCGGGCACGCTGATCGCCTCGACAGACACCTATGAGGCGGTGATCGCGCACCGCGTCAACCTGCGTGAGCAGGACTGGTGGCTGCCCAGCCAGATCGTCAGCGGTCTGGACTGGACCGGCTCCGGGGACACGGCCTTCGCCTTCGGCGGCACGCCGAGCGCGGACATCTCCGAGGTGTCGATCTCCGAGGACGGACAGGTGTCGGTGGACTGGAGCGTGACGGACGCGCACGGCCGTCCGTTCGAGACAGTGCTCTCCGGCGACGTTCGCCCGTTCGCGGACCTGCCCGAGGTGGTGGAGCTGGAGCAGATCGAGGCTCTTGTCCGCGCCAAGGCCAGCAACGAACAGAAGCCGATCCTGCGGCTGTACGACCCGACCGGCGAGCAGGCCAGGGCCGGTTCGATCGAGTGGGACGCCCAGCCGTACACGTTCGCGCTGGACGCGGACGCGACCGGCGGGCAGTACGGCGTGGGCCTGGAGGCCGGCGCCGGCGGGTACGGCGACACCGCGACCGCCGCGGCGACCATGCAGGTCGGCGACATCCGGCTCTCCACCACTCGACCCGACAAGGTCGTGACGAAGTCCGTCGCGAACTACGAGGTGCGGGCCGTCAACAGCGGCGCCGCCGACGCGGGGCCGTTCACGTGGACGGTGCGGGTCGCCAGCTCCAGCGGCGAGCTTTCCCCGCGCGACGTCGAGGTGAAGCTGTTGACGGACCACGGCACCAAGCGGATCGAGCTGCGCTCCGACGGCGAAGGCGGGCTCGTGGGCACCGTGGCGGACAACATCACCCTGGCGCCCGGCGAGCACGTCTGGCAGATGTCGTTGCAGGTGTCGGGGACCGGCGAGCACACGTTCGTCGACCACTTCGCCGGTGACGGCGTGAGCGTCGCCACCCACGACAAGGTGGCCGGGGCGTCCCGCCTCGACAACCGCGGCGTGGGCGCCGGCGACAGCAGGCTGGCCGGGGTCGGCGCCTGACGACCCACGCAGTGGAGATCTAGCGCATGGGGCGCTCAGACACACCCGATCAGACGATCGCGTGAGTCTGGGCGCCCCATGATTTCCGATCTTGCGACTCGGATCTCGCCGCTCG
>WHSM01000293.1 GCA_009380105.1 Micromonosporaceae bacterium | reverse complement strand
GTCACCGGCTTGCGCGGGAACAGGTCGTACTTCTTGTTGTACTTGTCCACCGCGAACTGCGGGCCCCACACCGCCACCGGGATCACCGGCACGTCGGCGGCCAGCGCCAGCCGGGCCACGCCCGTCTTGGCGACCATCGGCCACCAGTCGGGGTCACGGGTGACGGTGCCCTCCGGGTAGATCACGATCATCTCGCCGGACTCGGCGGCCTCGACGGCTGCCTTCAGCGACTCGGCCGCCGTGGCGGCGCCCCGGTCCACCGCGATCTGCCCACAGCTGCTCAGCAGCCGTCCGACGAAGAACACCTTGAACACGCTGCTCTTGACCATGAACCGGGGCAGGCGCGCCGAGTAGCCGTAGAAGAAGTTGATCGAGGTGCCGAAGTCGGCGTACGAGACGTGGTTGAGCGCCACGATCGCGCCGCCCTTTGCCGGGATGTTCTCGGCGCCGCGGAAGCGCAGCTTGAACAGCCAGCTCACCGCCGGATACACGATGACCCGAACGATCCACAGCCACACGTTCAGCTTCGGCCGGCGCCGGTTCTCTACTGCTCGCACGGGTGTCACACTAGCCGTCACCCCAGGTGGCAAGCAGCGCCAGGCAGGTAGCGTTGAGGCCGAGATGTTCCTGACAGCAGCGCCGCCGCCCCCCGCGTTGAGCCCGTTCGTGGCGTCCCTCGGCTACCTTGAGGCGCCGTTCGGCTACGCGCGAGAGCGGGTGCTGCCCTCCGGCGGGATGCAACTGCTGGTGAACCTCGACGTTGACGAATTCCGCACCTACCACGGCGATCAGGTGCGACGGGTGGCTGGCGCGGCGCTGCAAGGCCCCGGCGCCCAGGCGTCGATCATCGACACCGCGCAGCAGCGCGCCGTCGCCTGGGTCAACTTCCGGCCCGGCGGCGCGCGCCCGTTCTTCACACAGCCGCTGTGGGAGCTCCGCGACACCCTGATCGGCCTGGACGACCTGTGGGGACGCGACGGCGCGGTGCTGCGGGAGCGACTGCTCTGCGCGCCGAGCCCGCTGGACCGGCTCCGGGTTCTGGAAGCGGCCCTTGTCTCCCGGGCGGTGCGGCCGCTGCACCCTGAGCGGGCGCTGCGGCACGCGGTGGGCGCGTTCGAGCGGGGGGCCGCCGTCAGCGCGGTCACCGACGCGTTGGGTTTCACAGCCAAGCGCTTCGGCCGGCTCTGCACGGACCATCTCGGTCTCACGCCGAAACGTTTCGCGAGGGTACGCCGCTTCCAGCGCCTCATCGAGTCGGTAGGCGCGGCCGGCTCGTCAGACGCCGCTGACACGGGCGCGCCTCGCACGGCAGGCGCGGCTCGCACGGGCGCGGCTCGCACGGCAGACGCGGCTCGCACTCCGGATCGGGCCCGCGACGCCGTGGACTGGGCCCGCCTCGCCGTCGAGCACGGCTACCACGACCAGGCACACATGATCCACGACTTCCAGGCGTTCTCGGGTCTGACGCCGACCCAGTACCGCCCCCGCTCCCCGCACGAGCTCAATCACGTCCCCCTCTAGCCAGCCCGCGCCGTCCGCGTCCGGGAGCCCTTCCCACTTGGTGGGGCAAGTGGTGCCGCATATCGGAACAAAAGCCCCAGCGAGCTGGCCATTGCCCCACCAAATGGGGTGGCAACCGGGACGAGGGCCGGTTTTTGCAATCCGGCGGGCTGGCTGGGCGGCCATTATGGCGGGCATGAGCACTATTCAGCGGATGTGCCCGCGACTGGTGGTGGAGGGCGCCGCGAAGGCGATCGAGTTCTACACCGCAGCGCTGGGCGCCAAGGAGATCAAGCGGTTCACGGACGACGGCGGCGCCATCGTGCACGCGGAGCTGGAACTCGGACCGTACGTGATCATGGTGAAGGACGCCGACCAGTACGACCCGGCGCCGGGGCAACTCGGCGGCTCCCCGGCGAAGGCGCCGAGTCCCGGGCGTGATGCGTCAAGGGAGTCGGCGCCTTCGGTGATCATGTCGCTGGAGGTCGACGACGTGGACGCCCTGGGCCGGCGGATGACCGAGGCGGGGGCCGCGGTCGTGTTCCCCATCGCGGACCAGGAGTACGGCGAGCGGGCCGGCCGGCTACGCGACCCGTACGGCCACCTGTGGATCCTCTCGCAACCCTGACAGACCTGGAGGGACTCATCCCACTTGGGGCGTTGGGGGACATCCGACACACCGATGCGCTCGGCGTGTCGCAGGTCCGGCAACGCCCCAAGTGGGAGTTCAGCGGGCCGGGCCCACCGTGAGGGTGTCCTTGTCCTCCGCTAGGTCTACCTCCACTGTGTCGCCGTCGTGGACTTCGCCGGCCAGGAGTTCGCGGGCCAGTTGGTCGCCAATCGCGGTCTGGATCAGGCGGCGCAGCGGGCGGGCTCCGTACACCGGGTCGTATCCGCTCACTGCCAGCCACTCCCGGGCCCCGTCGGACACCTCCAGCGTGAGCCGCCGCTCCGCCAGCCGCCGGGTGAGCCGGCCCAGCTGAATGTCCACGATGGACTCAAGCTCCTCGCTGGACAGCGCGTGGAACACCACGATGTCGTCGAGCCGGTTCAGGAACTCCGGCTTGAAGCTCTGCCGCACCACGGCCAGCACGCCGTCGCGCCGCTGCTCCTCGGTCAGCGACAGGTCGGCCAGCACGGCTGAGCCCAGGTTCGACGTCATGATCAGGATGGTGTTGCGGAAGTCGACGGTGCGGCCCTGCCCGTCGGTGAGCCGGCCGTCGTCGAAGACCTGCAACAGGATGTCGAAGACGTCGGAGTGCGCCTTCTCCACCTCGTCCAGCAGGATCACCGAGTACGGCCGGCGACGCACCGCCTCGGTGAGCTGGCCGCCCTCCTCGTACCCGACGTAGCCGGGTGGCGCGCCGACCAGCCGGGCGACGGAGTGCTTCTCGCCGTACTCGCTCATGTCGATGCGGACCATCGCCCGCTCGTCGTCGAACAGGAACTCCGCGAGCGCCTTGGCCAGCTCGGTCTTGCCGACGCCGGTCGGGCCGAGGAAGAGGAAGCTTCCCGTCGGCCGGCCCGGGTCGGCGATCCCGACGCGGGCGCGGCGCACCGCGTCCGACACGGCCCGCACGGCCTCGGCCTGCCCGACCACCCGCGCGCCGAGGGATGACTCCATCCGCAGCAGCTTCTCCGTCTCGCCCTCCATGAGCCGGCCGGCCGGGATGCCGGTCCAGGACGCCACCACGTCGGCGATGTCGTCGGGGCCGACCTCCTCCTTGAGCATCGCGCTCTCGGACTGCAGGGTCGCCAGCTCCTCCTCGGCGACCGCGAGCTGCTTCTCCAGCTCCGGGATCCGGCCGTACCGCAGCTCCGACGCGCGCAGCAGCTCGCCGTCGCGCTCGGCCCGCTCGGCCTCGCCGCGCAGCTGCTCCAGCTCTTCCTTCGTCTCGGAGATCGCAGTGATCCGCTGCTTCTCCCGCTTCCACCGCTCGTTCAGGGCGCCGAGCTGTTCCCGCTGGTCAGCCAGCTCCCGGCGGAGCCGCTCGAGGCGCTGCCGCGAGGCGGGGTCCGGCTCCTTGGCGAGGGCCATCTCCTCGATCTCCAGCCGGCGCACGGCACGCTCGATCTGGTCGATCTCGACCGGACGGGAGTCGATCTCCATGCGCAGCCGGGACGCCGACTCGTCGATCAGGTCGATCGCCTTGTCGGGGAGGAACCGGTCGGTGATGTACCTGTCAGAGAGCGAGGCGGCGGCGACCAGCGCGGCGTCGACGATCCGGACGCCGTGGTGCACCTCGTACCGCTCCTTGAGCCCCCGCAGGATGCCGATCGTGTCCTCCACGGTCGGCTCGCCGACCAGCACCGGCTGGAACCGCCGCTCCAGCGCCGCGTCCTTCTCGATGTGCTTGCGGTACTCGTCCAGCGTCGTGGCGCCGACCATCCGCAGCTCGCCGCGGGCCAGCATCGGCTTGAGCATGTTGCCGGCGTCCATCGACCCTTCGGCCTTGCCGGCGCCGACGACGGTGTGCAGCTCGTCGATGAAGGTGACGATCTGCCCGTCACTCGTCTTGATCTCCTCCAGCACCGACTTGAGCCGCTCCTCGAACTGCCCGCGGTACTGCGCGCCCGCCACCATCGCGCCGAGATCGAGCGAGACCAGCCGCTTGCCCTTGAGCGAGTCGGGCACGTCGCCGGCGACGATCCGCTGCGCCAGGCCCTCCACGATCGCGGTCTTGCCGACGCCCGGCTCTCCGATGAGGACCGGATTGTTCTTGGTACGCCGCGACAGCACCTGCACCACGCGGCGGATCTCGTGGTCCCGGCCGATGACGGGGTCGAGCTTGCCGGCGCGGGCCTCCCCGGTGAGGTCGATGCCGAACTTCTCCAGGGCCTGGTAGGTCTGCTCCGGATCCTGACTCGTCACCCGGCGGTCGCCGCCGCGCACGGCCGGGAAGGCCGCGACCAGGTTGTCCTCGGTGGCGCCGGCCTCCCGCAACGTCTTCGACACGTCGCCGCCCACCCGGGCGAGGCCGGCGAGCAGATGCTCCGTAGAGAGGTACTCGTCGCCCAGCGGCCGGGCGATCTGCTCGGCGGCGTTGATCGCGTTGAGCAGCTCACGGGACAGATTCGACTCGGCCACGCTGCTGCCATGCGCGCTCGGCAGCCGGTCCAGGGTGGCGGCCGCGTGCTGGCGCGCCTGGGCCGGGTTGGCGCCGGCCGCGCGGAGCAGGCCGGGCGCGGTCGAATCAGGTGTATCCAGCAGAGCCAGCAGCAGATGCCAGGGCTCCACCGTGGCGTGGCCGCGGTGGGTCGCGGTGGAGATGGCCGCGGAGATGACTTCGCGGCTCTTCGTGGTCAGGCGATCCGAGTTCATCGACCGGCGTACCTCCTGCGTGTGTTCTCGTGTTCTCGGTGCTGCCTCTTGGCGCCGCCGCGGTTCTGGCGCCGCTTCGCACAACGACAGCCAAAGTTGAGTCTATTCCACTCAACTCTGGGTTGACGGGCGGGCCGGTAGGGTGGCCGCGTGGCTGACTCCAAGACCTGTCTCGTCACCGGCGCCGGACGCGGCATCGGCCGCACGGTGGCGGTCCGACTCGCGGCCGCCGGCCACAGAGTCGCACTGACGGCACGCAGCGGCGACGAGCTGACCGCGACGGCGGCCGTGTGCGGCTCCGAGACGCTGGTCCTGCCCGCGGATCTGACTCGTGAGGGCGCCGTGGAGTCGGTGTTCGCTCGCGTCGAGGACGCCTGGGGCCCGGTGGAGATCCTGGTCGCCAACGCCGGGGCCGCCAGCTCGGCGCCCCTGCCGAAGATTACCGACGCCGAATGGCAGCGGATGCTCGACATTAACCTGACAGCGCCGTTCCGCTGCTTGCGGCGGGCTGTGCCTGCCATGAAACAGCGGGGGTACGGCCGGATCATCGTGATCGGCTCGATCGCGTCCAAGCGGGGCGAGCCGTACATCGCGGCGTACACGGCCGCCAAGCACGGGGTGCTCGGTCTGGTGCGCGCCGCAGCCGCGGAGCTGGCCGGCGCCGGGGTGACTGTCAACGCGGTCTGCCCGGCGTACGTCGACACCCCGATGACGGACGCCTCGGTCTCCGGCATCGCCTCCAGGACGGGGCGATCCGAGGAGGAGACGCGGGAGTTCCTGGAGCGCAAGCAGCCGATCGGCCGTCTGATCACCGTGGACGAGGTGGCCGACGCGGTCTGGTTCTGCGTCGAGAACGCCGGGGTGACAGGGCAGGGCATCAACGTCGACGGCGGGGCGATGCAGTCGTGAACGACAGCCCAGTCCAGGACGACGGCGCGGCCGGGATCCAGCACGCGGCCGGGAACGAGGGCGC
>WHSM01000604.1 GCA_009380105.1 Micromonosporaceae bacterium | reverse complement strand
GCCATCGCCGCCTGCTGCACCGTGGCGCACGCCGCTCCCCCGCCATAGCTGACCCGGCTGAAGAATTTCAGGCACGGCACGCCCAACTCCCGCGCCACCGCGACCTCGGCGTTGGCGTCCATGGTGAAGGTGACGAGTCCGTCCACGTCGGACGGCTGTAGGCCAGCGTCGTCCAGCGCTGCCCGCACCGCCTCGGCGGCGAGTCGCAGCTCGCTGCGGCCGGAGTCCTTCGAGAACTCAGTCGCCCCGATCCCCGCGATCGCCGCGGCTCTGGACAGGTTCATGCGGACCTCCCCAGACCACCCGGTGTCGACTCGGTCCCTGCACGCGTGGTCTGGCGAGGTCCGCGCGCCACCCTCACGGTCGCGGTCACGTGATCGCCCAGGCTGTTGCCGCCGACCACCTCGATGACGTTCTCGCCGTCCCGCTCCTCGGCTGCTCGCCCGGTGAAGACCAGGGTGTCGTACGCGTAGCAGGGCGCCCCCAGACGCAGGGCAATGCCGCGGATCACCGCGTCGGGGCCGGCCCAGTCGGTGACGTGCCGCTGCACCAGCCCGGTCGTGGTCAGGATGTTGAGGAAGATGTCCTTGGACCCGCGCGTCACCGCTGCGTCCCGGTCGTGGTGCACGTCCTGAAAGTCCCGGGTCGCGAGCGCGGTGCTGACGACAAAGGTGGGCGTCACCTCAATCCGCAGCTCCGGCAGCGGGTCCCCACCCGACCTGGGGTGCTGAGTGGTCGTTGCGCCGCCCGTTTTGCGGCTATTGGAACGACCACCCACCACCCCAAGTGGATCGGGCCGCCACACCGGCAAGGTGAGCTCGTCGTCGAGTTGGTGGAACCCCACCTGGACTGGCATGCCTACCGTGACCTCGGCTGGGTCCACGTCGGCCAGTTCGGCGAGGAGCCGCACCCCTTCCGGTAATTCGACCAGCGCCACCACGTAGGGCACGGAGCGGCCAGGCATCGGCGGGTGGTGGTGCACCACGTAGCTGAACACCTCGCCCCGGCCGTCCGCGACCACGTAGCCCTGATCAGTCGCGCCGCAGCGCGGGCACATCGGGCCAGGCGGGTGACGCAGCATCCCGCACGCCTCGCACCGCTGGATCCGCAGCTCCCCCGCAGCCGTGCCGTCCCAGAAGAACGCCGTGTCCCGGTTGACCGGTGGCCGCAGCGGGGCGCCAGCCGGAGCCGCGGCCGGGCGGTACTTCAGCACCCGGAACAGCATCTCGCCGACCGGCTCGTCCCCGACGCGCCACACGCTCGCTGTGGGTGGTCACGAACCAGCCCTCGCCGAGCGCCGTCCGCTTCGGACCCACCACATCATCCAGTCGGGACGTCACCGACAGCCGCTCCCCCGGCAGCAGATGACGGTGGTACGTCTGCTCGCAGTTGGTCGCCACCACTGAGGTGTAGCCGGCGTCGTCCAGGACGGCCGTCATCACGCCGAGCGGGTCGTCCGCAGGGCGCGCGCCGGCCAGGCCGGGCATCGTCCAGACCTGCAGCGTCGCGGGCGGGGCGACCGCGGCCTGCGGATCCACGTAGCGCGGGTTCTTGTCGCCGAGCGCCTCGACCCAGTGCCGGATCATCGGAACGTTCACCGGATCCAGGGCGAGCCGGGGAGCGCAGTCGCCGCGCGCCCTGAGCTTCTCGGCCGCCTCCAGAATGTCAGCGGCGCCCGGGGTCATCGCGGCGCCCTCGGCAGGCCCAGGCCGAGCGTGGCGATCAGCTCGCGCTGCACCTCGTTCACGCCGCCGCCGAAGGTGAGGACCAGGTTCCGCTTGGCGTGCAGGTCCAGCCAGCGCGCCAGCT
>WHSM01000323.1 GCA_009380105.1 Micromonosporaceae bacterium | reverse complement strand
CGCACCGAGCGGCTGGCGTTGGCGGCTGCGGCTGTCACCGTGGTGCTCTGGGCCTCGGCGTTCGTCTCCATCCGGAGCGCCACGGCGAGCTACCCGCCGGGCGCGTTGGCGTTGGGTCGGTTGCTGGTGGCCTCGGCGGTGCTCGGCGCGATCCTGCTGATCCGCCGTGAGGGATGGCCGTCGCGCGCGGCCTGGCCCGGGATCGCGGCCTCCGGCGTCCTGTGGTTCGGCGTCTACATGGTGGCTCTGAACTGGGGCGAGCAGGGAGTCGACGCCGGCACCGCGTCGATGGTGGTCGGCATCGGACCGCTGCTGGTCGCACTGCTTGGCGGATGGCTGCTCAAGGAAGGGCTCCCGGGCCGCCTGCTGGCCGGGATGGCGGTGTCGTTCGCGGGCGTCATCGTGGTCGGGTTCTCCATGTCGGATGGCGGCCGTGCCTCCGTTCTCGGCGTGCTGCTCTGCCTGGTCGCGGCTGTGGCGCTGGCCGGCGGCGTCGTCTCCCAGAAGCCCGCGCTGCGTCACGCGTCGCCATGGCAGGCCACCGGATTCGGGTGCATGGTCGGGGCGATCGCCTGTCTGCCCTTCGCCGGCCAACTCGTCTCGGGCGTTGCCGAGGCTCCGCTGTCGGCCACCGCGAACATGGTCTATCTGGGCCTGTTCCCCACCGCCCTGGCCTTCCTGACCTGGGCTTACGCGCTCACTCACAGCACCACCGGCAAGATGGCCGCCACCACGTACGCCATCCCCGCGGTGGCAGTGCTGTTGTCCTGGGCCTTCCTCGGCGAGGTGCCGGGCCTGCTCACGCTGGCCGGCGGCGCCGTGTGCGTGGCCGGTGTGGCGGTCGCTCGGCGGACGGACAACTCGAAGGGCAAGACGACAGACGCCGAGCCCACGGGCGGAGCCGGCCAGGACGAGCCCGCCGGCCGGGACGAGCCAGAGATGTCAGCCGCTGAGACAGCTTCCCCTCAGGCGGCGAAGGACCAGCGGTGACGTGGCGCCAGGTCGACCCGGGCTGGTTCCTGTCCCACGGCCGGGAGCTCCAGGCACCGGCGCGCGTCTTCTGCTTCCCTCATGGGGGCGGCGATCCACGCGCGTACGCGGACTGGCAGCCGAGCATGGGCGACGACGCGGACATCCTGGCCGTCCGCGTGCCGGGACGAGGATCTCGCGGCGACGAGCGGCCGCCCGCGAGCATCGCGGAGCTGGCGGGCGCCGCGGCCGCGGAGATCGCGGCGGCCGCGGACCGGCCGACCTACCTCTTCGGCCACAGCCTGGGCGCCCTGGTGGCGTTCGAGGCAGCGCGTCGACTCAGGCAGGCGCCGATGGTGCGCCACCTCGTCGCGTCGGGCTGCGCAGCTCCCTCGCTCCTCCCCACCGACTACCTGCGCTGGGCGGCTGAGCTCGACGATCGCGCTTTCGCCGAGGCGATGGCGAAGTTCGAGGGCATGTCCCCCGAGATCGTCGAGGACCGGGAGCTGCAGGAGCTGCTCCTCCCCGACCTGCGGGCGGACTGCCGCCTGATCGCGGAGTATCGCCACCAGCCGGCGGCGCCACTCGCCATCGGCCTCACCTTGATCAACGGTCGCGACGACTGGCGGGTCGGGAACGCCATGCTCGAGCCCTGGCGGCGCGAGGTCACGACCGTCCCGGACGATCACTGGAGGGACGGCGGCCACTTCTACTTCGCGGATCGACCGGATGCCGTCGTGAACCTCCTGCGGGCGATGGTCCGCGCCGGGGCGAGCGATCCGGCGCCCGCCGACGAGCATGTCGAAGTGATCTAGGAGTCGGTCGTGAACAGTGACGGGAGCAGCCCATGATCCCCTCCTCTGTCTTTCTGACCGCGCCGCGCTACGTGCTCGGCGAGATCGAGGAAGATCACACGGCGATCGTTGGCCTGCCGGAACGGATTGCGGAGCTTCGCATTCTCCCCAAAGCGGACTTCTGGGGATGGGGGGAGATCCGCCGTACCGAGAAAGACATCGCGGCAATGGCTGTCGAAAGCGGAGCGGCGACGTTGCGCGCCGCCGCTGTCGACCCCGCGTCCATCGACGCCCTGGTGCTGTGTTCGACAGAGTTTCCCGAAGGCACAGGCAGCCACGGGCTGCTGGTGCAGACCGTCATGTCCGGGCTGGGCCTTGAGGGGGTCGATTTCATCGGCGTGACCCTCAACAGCTGCGCGAACCTGCTGGCGGGCATCCAGGTGGCGGACGCGATGGTGGCCAGCGGCCGTTACCGGCGGGTCCTCGTCGTCACGTCCGACCGGGTTGCAGACGAGAGCGCGCGGATGGAGAAGTTCGCCCTGTTCAGCGACGGCGCGGCCAGCTGCGTCGTCGCAGCGGATCAAGGCGGCTTCGAGCTGGTGTCCTGCGCGGCCGCGCACAACATCCAGGACCTCGACTGGTCCAGCGAGATCAGCTCTGAGCTCTCCCGCAAGGTGAACGAGCGTCTCATGAAGTCCGCGGGCATGAAGCTCGAAGACGTGTCCGGCCTGATGCACGCCAACATCTTCAAGCCCATCCTGGTCTTGAAGGAGATGCAGGCCGGCTTCGCGGCGGATCAGCTCTACACCGACAACATCGCGCGGACCGGGCACTGCTTCGCCGCGGATCCGCTCATCAACCTGGTCGACAGGACCGCGGCCGGCCATGTCAGGGACGGCTGTTGCTACCTGCTCGCGTCCAGCGTCCCGGGATCGCGGATCGGCGTCCTGCTCAGAAAGGTTCCCGAGCAGCCGTGACCGAGGTCGACTGAGCGACGTCCCCGCACACCTGGAACGGAAGGGATTCACGGTGTCATCGCACATCTTCGAACTCCCGGATCTGATGACGGCCTCACCGCTGACCGCCTTCGAGTTCAGCCCGAGCGCGAAGGAGCAGGCCGCCGCCGTCCTGTCTGGCGGCCCCGACGCGATCTTCCACAACCTGACGCGGGACCAGGAGTCGGAGGCCAGCCTCCTGGCCGCCCGGACGGTGATCGACGCCTTCCTGTCACAGGTGGGCGACGTGTCGGGTGATGAGGCGGAGGCAGACACCGACGCCGGCGCCATCGTGGCGCAGGTCGCCGCGGCGCGCGCGGAACTGGCGCGCCAGGTGGACGCGCTGACCCGGCTCGCACCTGACCTGCGCGAGGCCGTGCTGCGTCAGCGGGCGCCGGTCGCCCTGATGGGCGGGTGCTGGTTGGACATGGTCTCCCAGCCCGCCACCCAGCCCTCGGTCATCGTGAACGAGCTGTTCCGGCAGCACTTCCGGCTCAAGGGCTCAGGCAACACGCAGCGCTCCTTGTGTCACCTGCGACGGCGGGTTCTCGAAGCCGCCGGGGTGTACCTGCCGGAGATCAACGCGGGCGACTTCCTGCGAACGGCGCACGCTCGTCCGCTGACGTCGCTGCACGCCTCCTTCTACGTCGCGTTGTCACGTTTGCCGGCCAGCTTCCTGCCCGAGGTGGTCGGGGTGCACTACGCGTTCCACGCGATCGGGGTGGACGACCTGTTGTCAGGCGCCCGCCCGCTCCTGGCGGAGTCGGAGCTACGGGACGTCCTGACTCACTACGCCGCGCTGACCGAGCGGTCCTCCGACGGCCGGTCGGTGCGGCGTCGCCTGCGCGCGGCCGTTCGTCTCGTGCTGCGGCTGGAGCGTGAGCACGTGGCCATGCTCACGGAGCTTGCCGAGTGGCTGAGCGGGTTGTCCCTGGACGCGCAGGTGGCAACGATCGTGGCCCGGCACGCTCCGTACGCCGGGAGGCAGCACGGCAGGGTACGCGTCGGCGGCAGACCCTTGACCGAGACGTTCGCGGATCCGGACTTCGACCTGGCGGCGTTCCTGACGCAGCTGCGCAAGTCTCCGCACCTGAAGCCGCTGGCAACCGGCGGCTGCAGGTTCCTGAACGCCATCAAGTTCGGCGGCCCGATGTTCGGGATCTTCGACGAGCGGGAGGCCGCGACGCTGCGAACGTGGGTGGAAGCGGTGCACGCGGGAAGCCCTCCGGCGCCAGAGCTCCCGGTCAACCGGGTCGGTGACGACATCGCCAGCCGGTGGTCCGACGCGATCGCCCGCAGCGAGCCGGCCGACGTCGGGTTCGCCGAGGCCACCCCGCTGGATGACAGGGAGCTGTTCTATCGACTGGCGAACGTCGAGCACTTCCCCAACACGCAGGCGCAGGCCAAGCAGCGCGCCGTCAGCGCATTTGAGGCCGCGGAGATCCTGTTCACGCATGGAGCCAGCGGCACGTTCAGCGACGCGAGCTACTTCGACTACAGCGCCGACGCGCTGAACGCCCGGGTCGACGACATCTACTGGGGCAAGCTCGTCGGCCCGTACCAACCGCTCGACGAGGTCCCCGATCGCGACGAGGTTGTCTTCGGCCAGACCCTGCTCGCCCTGGCCGCCCTGGTCGACGGCGTCTGGGCGTACCGGATCGGCAACGTCGGCCGCTACCAACGGCGAAGCGACGGGCTGCTGTTCGCGATCTACGCCGACGAGATGGGGCTCGGCGATCTGCGGAAGAACCACATCACGCTGATCCGTCAGGTGCTGGAGAACCTGTCGATCCCGCTGCCGCACATTCGCGACGAGGCGTTCCGGGACCAGGCCGAGCTGCCCGACAGCACGTACGGCTTCGCGCTGCACCAGATGTGCATCTCACTGTTCCCCGACACCTGCTACAACGAGATCCTCGGCTTCAACCTGGGCATCGAGCTCTCCGGGCTCGGCCGGCAACGCATGCACGAGATGCAGAAGCTGCGCGCCCACGGCCTCGACACCTCCTACGAGGAGGTGCACCTGTCCATCGACAACTTCTCCGCTGGTCATGCCAGGCAGGCTGTTGACGTCGTCATCTCCTATCTCGACGACGTGGAACGCAACTGTGGCGCCCAGGCGGTCCAGACCGAGTGGCGGCGGATCTGGCGCGGTTACGCGGCCTTCGCCTACTTCGGCGAGCACGAGCTGGTGAAGGCGGTCTCGGAGGGCGGCGCCGCGCCCGACCAGAACGCCGCGCCCGACCAGAACGCCGCGCCCGACCAGAGCGAGCAAGCCGAGCTGGTGATCTGATGAGCCACGTCGACGAGGGGATCCTCCGGCTGCCCTTCTTCGAGCCGCGGCACGTCGGGTTGGCGGAGCGGATCGGCGAGTGGCTTGACGCCAACGCCGCGCTCTGCGAAGCGCCGCACCAGGACGGCCCGGAGGGGAAAGGGCTCGCCATCCTCCGTGCCCTGGGGGCCGATGGCTGG
>WHSM01000603.1 GCA_009380105.1 Micromonosporaceae bacterium | reverse complement strand
CTCCCGCGCGCCAGCCTCAGCCCGCGCCGTACTGTCGCACGAAGCTCGCGATCGAGTCGGCCACCAACTGCACCGCGATCGCCGCGAGCAGCAGGCCCGCGATCCGGGTCACGACCTCGATTCCACCGGGCCGCAGCACCCGCACGATCCCCGACGAGAACCGCATGAACGCGTAGAGCACCAGATGAATCGCCAGGATCGCCGCGGCGATCGCGAGGTAGTCGGCGGCGCTGTCGGCCCGTCGTACGAACAAAATGGTCGCCACGATCGCGCCCGGACCGGCCAGCAGGGGCGTGCCGAGCGGGACCAACGCCACATTGGAGGTCGTCTGCTCGGCCGGAGCGTCCGTCTTGCCGGTGAGCAACTCCAACGCCACCAGCAGAAGCAGCAGCCCTCCGGCGCCCTGCAACGCGGGCAGGTCGATGCCGAGGTAACGCAGGATCTGCTCGCCGGCGATCGCGAACGCCACGATCACACCGAACGCGACCGCCACCGCCTGCCACGCGGCGCGGTTGCGCCCCCGCGCCGCCATGCCGCCGGTGAGCGCCAGGAAGATCGGGATGGTGCCGGGCGGGTCCATGATCACGAACAGGGTCACGAACACCTCGCCGAACAGCCGCAGGTTCACAACTCGCAGCCTACGGCCCGGCCGGCCCGCTCACCCGAGGACCGGCGCGCACGTCGGGCGGGTCACGAGGCGGTGATCGGCGCGGTCCGGCCGGCGGCGACGACCCGCTCGCAGACGTCGGGCGAGGTGGTGTTCGCGCCCAGGCGCACCGTCTTGTTGGCGCCGTGGAAATCGCTGGATCCGGTCACCGCCAGGCCGAGGTCCTCGGCGAGGCGCCGCACCTGTTCGCGTTCGGCGGGGTTGTGGTCGGGGTGGTCGGCCTCCAGGCCGAAGAGCCCGGCGGCTGCCAGCTCGACGATCAACTCGTCCGGGACGGTGCGGCCGCGCCGGTTCGCGCGGGGGTGGGCGAACACCGCCACGCCCCCGGCCTCGCGCAGCAGCCGCAGCCCTTCGAAGACGTCGACGTCGTCCTTGGCCACCCGGTATCGCTCACCCAGCCACTCCGACTCGAACGCATCCGAGACGGACCCGACCAGCCCGAGTCGCACCAACGCCTGGGCGATGTGGGGACGGCCCACGGCGGCGCCGTTCGCGTACGCCCGCACCTCCGGCCAGCTCACGTCGACGCCGTCAGCCCGCAGCAGCTCGATCATCCGCTCGGCGCGCCGCTCCCGGGACTCACGCACCCGCGTCATCCCAGCGGCGAGTCCGGGGTGGGCCGGATCGAAGAGGTAGCCCAGCAGATGCAACGAGATCCCGCGCGGCGCGGAGGCGCCGCGCCCCAGACCGCCCTGCCCCGCGGCTTCCGGGCCGCCGCGTCCCAGACCGCCCTGCCCCGCCGCCTCCGCGCCGTGCCAGCGACAGGACAGCTCGACGCCGGGCAGCAGCCTGACGCCGGGCGGCAACGCGGCGGCGGCAGGCTCCCACCCGGCGACAGTGTCGTGGTCGGTCAGCGCGACGACATCCAGGCCCGCCTGGGCGGCCGCGCACACCAGCTCAGCCGGGGTGCTGGTGCCGTCGCTCGCGGTGGAGTGGGTGTGAAGGTCGATCCGCACCGGCTACGCGTCGCCGACAACGCGCTCGTTGTGCTCGTCCTCGGACTCTTCCTCGCCCAGGCGCGCCTCGACCGCCTCCGGCTCGTACATCTCCTCGCACACCCGGAGGTAGAGCTCGTTGGGGTTCGGCAGGTGCTTGATCTCCCGCAGCGCCTGGTCCTGACCGGCGGACTCCATCACGAACGTGCCGTAGTTGAGCAT
>WHSM01000623.1 GCA_009380105.1 Micromonosporaceae bacterium | reverse complement strand
GACGCGCTGCTGGGCCTGCTCGCCATCGCCGCGGGACACGCCGTGATGCTCGGCGTGATGGTGATGACGCCGATCCACATCGACGCCGTGGTCACCGCCGGCCACGCGGGCCATGCGGGCCACGGCGGTGGCGAGGCCCAGGCCGACGTGCTCCGGCTGGTCGGCATCGTCTTCAGCCTGCACGTGGCCGGGATGTTCGCGTTCTCGCCGCTGGTCGGCTACGCGGCCGACCGGCTCGGCAGGCGCTCTGTCCTGTCCGCGGGAGCGGTGCTGCTGGTCGCGGCGTGCCTGCTGGCAAGCTCTTCCGGCGACCGGAGCGCGCAGCTCAGCGTCGCCCTGCTCCTGCTCGGCCTGGGCTGGTCGTGCACGCTGATCGCGGGGTCGACCCTGTTGACAGAGTCGGTGCCGGAGGCGGTGCGGCCGTCCGCGCAGGGCCTCAGCGACCTCGTCATGGGGCTGGGCGGGGCCGTGGCCGGCGCGCTGTCCGGCGTGGTGGTGAGCCTGGTCGGCTATCCGGCGCTGGCCGCGGGAGCCGCTGTGATCGCCGTCCCGCTGCTGGCGGCGGCGTGGCCCCGCGCGAGACGGGCCGCCGGAGCTACCGTCTCCGGGTAGACCTCGACAGAGGAGGAGACGTGCGGCTGACCGACTTCTGGGATCGCATGGAGCGGACCTTCGGCCCCGGGTACGCCAGCAGCGTGGCCGCCGACCAGGTGATCCCGCAACTCGCGGGCCGCACAGTCGACCAGGCGATCGGCGAGGGCGAGAACACCGCTGCGGTGTGGCGCGCGGTGTGCCAGGCGTACCCGGACCGGGTGCCGTCGAAGCTGCGCTGACCGAGCCGTGAGGCCCGTTTGCTCCCCTCGGCGTGTCGGGATCGCGTTCGAACACGTGTTCGGGTAATTTCCACAGGGCACTGGGTTGTCCACAGAAACGGCGATGCCTACACGTTTTGTCGGACCGTGACTCTAGCGTGGGGCGCGTGACAAAACGACCGACAACGAAGGCCTCGGCCAAGACCGCCGCGAAGACACAGTCAGGAGCAGCCATGACAGCAGGGCCGGATCGCGACAAGGCTCTCGACCTTGCTCTCGCGCAGATCGACAAGCAGTTCGGCAAGGGCTCGGTGATGCGGCTCGGGGACCGCACGGCGGCCCCCATTGAGGCCATCCCGACCGGATCCATCGCCTTGGATGTCGCGCTCGGCATGGGCGGCCTGCCCCGCGGCCGGATCGTCGAGGTATTCGGGCCGGAGAGTAGCGGGAAAACTACCGTCGCGCTGCACGCCATCGCCAGCGCGCAGGCAGCGGGCGGCATCGCGGCCTTCATCGACGCCGAGCACGCTCTCGACCCGGAGTACGCCAAGAACCTCGGTGTGAACACCGACGAGTTGCTGGTCTCCCAGCCGGACACCGGAGAGCAGGCGCTGGAGATCGCGGACATGCTGGTCCGCTCCGGCTCCCTGGACATCGTGGTGATCGACTCGGTGGCCGCGCTGGTGCCCCGCGCCGAGATCGAGGGCGAGATGGGAGACACCCACGTCGG
>WHSM01000553.1 GCA_009380105.1 Micromonosporaceae bacterium | reverse complement strand
GGCCGAGCGTCTCGCAGGCACCCATGTCGAACTGCGTGATGATCGCGCCGTCCTGCTCACGGCGGTGGATCGGGATCACGTCGAGCAACGGCTCGCGGCACAGGATGACCCCGGCCGCGTGCACGCCCCACTGGCGCTTGAGGTTCTCCAGGCCCTTGGCGGTATCGACGACGCGGCGGACCTCGGCGTCGGACTCGTACAGCGAGCAACTCGCCGGCCTCGGCGTACCGCTTGTGCTCGGGGTCGAAGATGCCGGCGAGCGGGATGTCCTTGCCCATCACGGCCGGCGGCATCGCCTTGGTGATCCGGTCGCCCAGGGCGTACGGGTAGCCGAGCACCCGGGAGGCGTCCTTGACCGCGGCCTTGGCCTTGATCGTGCCGTACGTGACGATCTGCGCGACCCGCTCCTCGCCGTACCGCTCGGTGGCGTAGCGGATCATCTCACCGCGCCGGCGCTCGTCGAAGTCCAGGTCGATGTCGGGCATGCTCACCCGCTCGGGGTTCAGGAACCGCTCGAAGATCAGGCCGTGGGCGAGCGGGTCCAACTCGGTGATGCCGAGGGCGTACGCGATGATCGCCCCGGCCGCCGAGCCACGCCCCGGGCCGACCCGGATGCCGACCTCCTTGGCGTGCCGCACCAGGTCCGCGGTCACCAGGAAGTAGCCGGGGTAGCCCATCTGGATGATCACGTCGAGCTCGTAGTCGGCCTGCCTGCGGTGCTCCGCCGGCGCCCCGGCGGGGAACCGCGACTCCAGGCCCCGGTGCACCTCTTCGCGCAGCCAGGACTCGGTGGTGTGCCCCTCCGGCACCGGGAACTCGGGCATCAGGTCCCGCGGCGCGAACACCTCTTCGTAGCTGCCGACCCGCTCGGCGACCAGCAGGGTGTTGTCACAGGCCTCCGGGATCTCGCGCCACACCTGGCGCATCTCCTGCGGCGACTTGAGGTAGAAGTCCCGCGCCCCGAACTTAAACCGGTTGGGGTCGGCCAGGGTGCTGCCGGACTGCACGCACAGCAACGCCTCATGCGCGGTGGCGTCCTCGGCGAATGTGTAGTGCAGGTCGTTGGTCGCCAGCCGCGGCAGGTTGAGGTCCTGTTGGAGCTTCATCAGGCCGTCTCTCGCGGCCTGCTCGATGCCGATGCCGTGGTCCATCAGCTCGCAGAAGAAGTTCTCCTCGCCGAAGATGTCGCGGTACTCGCCGGCGGCCCGGCGCGCGAGGTCGTACTCGCCGCGGCGCAGCCGGATCTGGATCTCGCCGCCCGGGCAGCTCGTGGTGGCGATCAGGCCGGCGCTGTGCTCGGCGAGGATCTCCTTGTCCAGGCGGGCGGCCCGGTAGAAGCCTTCCAGCCACGCCTGCGACGACAGCCGGAAGAGGTTGCGCAGCCCTTCGGCGTTGTACGCCAGCAGGGTCAGGTGCGTGTAGGCGCCGCCGCCGGAGACGTCGTTCTCCCCGCCACCGCCCCAGCGCACGCGCTCCCGGCCGAACCGGCTGCCCGGCGCCAGGTACGCCTCCATGCCGATGATCGGCTTGATGCCCGCCGAGACAGCCTGGTGGTAGAAGTCGTACGACCCGAAGAGGTTGCCGTGGTCGGTCATCGCGAGCGCCGGCATGCCCATCCGGCCGCACTCGGCGAACAGGTCGGTCAGCCGCGCGGCGCCGTCGAGCATGGAGTACTCGGTGTGCACGTGCAGGTGCACGAAACTGTCGCCCGCCACAGCCGTCTTAACCTCCCCCGGACTCAACCGTCAGGGAGAAACCCTAGCCCCAGGGTCGGACGAAATCTCGATGCGCGCCGGCCCGGGAGAGCTACTGCACGAACTTCTCTGTGATCGCCGCCGCGGCGCGCAGCCACGCCATCCGAGTGGCCGGGTGCAGGGCCGAGTACTCGATCATCGAGCCGGGCTCCAGCGCCGGGTCGTACGGCACCACGCACACCTGCTTGGTGCGCATCGAGAAGTGCGCCACGAGGTCGTCGTGCAGCTCGGTGCGGTTCGGCGTGGGGCAGCTGATCAACGTGATCGCGTCCTGCACCAGCTTGCCGAGCCCTTCCTCGTGCAGCAGGTCCAGCATCCAGTCGGCGGAGAACGCCGCGTCCTCCCGCGGCACCGTGGTGACCACGAGTTGGTCGCAGGAGTGCAGCACGGTCAGCCAGTTCGGGCTTTCGACGTTGTTGCCGGTGTCGACGCACACGATGTCGTGGGTGCGGGTCAGGATGTCCAGGATCCGGCGCACCGCCTCGGGGTCGAGCTTGCGCGCCACCCGCGGGTCCTCGTCGCCGGAGAGCACGTCGAAGGAGCCGTCCGCCGAGTACCGCAG
>WHSM01000122.1 GCA_009380105.1 Micromonosporaceae bacterium | reverse complement strand
GTCAAGGTGGGCGTGGTGGCGCTCCAGCAACGCCGTGCCGACGCCGCGTCCCTGCGCGGCAGGGGTCACTGCGAGAAAGGCCAGATGGTGGTGCGGGCCCGCCGGGTGATGCGTCTCGAACAGCTCGTCGAGCAAGGTGAACCTGGCGACAGCCTCGCCGCACACCGTGGCCAGGCGGGACTGGTAGTCCGGCGGCTCTGGGACCGGTCGGGTGCGGTCGAACCAGACCGCCACGCCGTCACCCTCGCTGGTTCGACACACCGTGCCGTGAACTCGCGCGTGTTCGACGAGGATGGCGAACTGACCGGCCAGCATCCGCAGCCGCTCGGCCGGGTCCGGGGCCAACCACCTCGCCGCGCGGAGCGGGTGGAACGCGAGCGCGATGAGGTCTGCGACAGCGGCGGCATCGGAGGGCTCCGCCCGCATGACCTGGACAGCGCTCATCGGGGCAACTCCGGCGCCGACGGGGCGGGACGGTTCGCGACCTGCTCGGCGGCGGGCGGTCTGGTGACGCTCTTGGCTCCTCGTCCGATCGAGGCGTACACCCCCGGCTCGCTACGGCGCAGCACGAGCCCCCAGCCCACCCCGGCCACAGCGATGAGCAGGTAGGCGGCGGGAACTCCCCAGCGCAGCGGATGGCCGGAGCCCACGCCGAGCACAGCGGCGAAATGCAGCAGCGCCAGGTAGGCGACCGCCACCAGCGCCACCGTCGCCGCCGACGGCGCCACAGCGCGCCGCCACAGGGTCTCGCCAGAGGGCCGGCGGGCGAAATACCCCAGCACCGCCGCCGACGTGGCGGTGATCAGAAGCAGCACACCGAGCCCGCCCGCCGCGCCGCCCCAGAAGAACAGTTGGACCAGGGGATCGAAGCCCCCTACGGCGTATCCGGTGATGACCAGGGCGCCGATCACGGTCTGCACCAGCGAGGCGATCTTCGGAGCACCGGTGCGCACCGACGTCCGGCCCAGGGCCGCGGGGAGCACGCGCTCCCGGCCGAGCGAGAACATGTAGCGGGCGGTGATGTTGTGGAACGCGATCATCGCCGCCAGCAGCGAGGTGAGGAAGAGCACCCACCCGATGTTCGCGACGGCGGCTCCGAGGTGCTGCTCCGCGAGGACGAAGATCAGGGCGACCTCCATCTCACGAGCCATCGCCGCGATGTTCTCCGGTCCCACGGCGACGCTCATCGCCCACGCCGCCGTGGCGTACAGCGTGGCGAGGAGCCCGACCGCCACGTACATCGCGGCAGGGACGGTGCGACGGGGGTTCTTCGCTTCCTCGGAGAACACCGTCGCGGCCTCGAATCCGACGAACCCGAGCACCCCCAGCACCAGGATCGCGCCGACGCCTTCGGCGACGATGTTGCCCGGAGCCAGTGTCGTGAAGCTGACGCTGTCCCCGTCCGGGTTGGCCACGCTGACCGCCGAGAACACTGCGATCACCGCCACCTCGGCGCACAACAGCACCGCGAGCACCCGACCGTTGACGTCCACTTGTTGCACCCCGAGCCCGGCGACGATCGCCCACGCGACGAACGCGACCACCCACCACGGCACGGAGACGGCGAACCAGATCGCGATCAGCTCATTGGCGACGAAGCCTATGACGCCGTAGAGACCGACCTGCAACAGGTTGTACGCGGTGAGCGCCACCCAGGCGGCGCCGACCCCGGCCGGACGGCCCAGGCCCTGGCTGATGTACGCGTAGAACGCCCCGGCGTTCGCCACATGCCGGGACATGGCCACATAGCCCACTGCGAACACCGCCAACACCGCCCCGACCAGGACGAAGGCCAGCGGGAGGCTCAGCGAGCCGGTGATGGCGTAGGCGAGGGTGATGACGCCCGCGACCACGGTCAGCGGGGTGGCGGCGGACATGACGAAGAACACCACGGCGGGGACGCCGAGCCGGTCGGCGGCGAGCGCTTCCGAAACGGCGCTCGCCTTGACCACGGAGCCCGCGGTACGGGGGTGGGGCACTGCAACTCCTCCTTGAGGGGACGGATGGATGCTTCCGGCGCAGGTGGCCGAAGGTCAGGCGCGTTGTGACAGCACAGCGTCACCCACCGCTGCCTGAGTGTGGACAACGATCTCGTGGAGCGGCGCGACCAGGCCGCCGACCACATGGGACAGATACTGGTGCGGGCCGCGACCGGCGGCGTCGAGCATGACCTGGTCCAGGCCCGTCGCCAACGCCAGTCCGGCGAGGAACGCGTCGGCCTGGTCCATCGGCGCCTGCCGGCGCAGCGAGTTGGACAGTCGGGCAATGGCCCACGCCGCCTGCCCGGCGTCGGCTGGCAGGTAGGTGATGACCTGCTTGAGGACTCTGCGTGAGGTCTCCCGTTGCACCTTTCCCGCGTGCCACATCCGCTGCGCCACCAGCTCGTGCGCGTTGCGACTGAGGAACACCAACCAGGTTCGGAGCGTGTGCGCAGTGGCCTCCGCCGTGACCTGGCCCAACACCCAGTGCGCCAGCTCGTCCGGCGGCGGCGCGTGGCTCACGACGTGCACTTGTCCTCTCACGACTGTCACACTGCGGCAGAAGACCAATTCACCGAGAAGAGCTCCGGCCAGCCCGAGCCCCAGCACTCGCGTGCTCAGCCTGGGCCTGCCCGAATGCTCCTGGTGGGCGATCAGCCAGAACTCATCTCCCAGCAGCACGCCGGGTCCCCTTCTGTCAGTCCGCTACGGGTGGCTGCGCAGTCCCACAGCAGCCTGCGGGAGCGATACAGCAGACATCCGCAGACACCGGGGTACGAACCGGTCACCGCGGACCGGGTAAATGTTCCCTCACACGTGGTAGCTGCACAAGACCGTCTGCAAGGTAATGACAGCCCTGTGTCAGAAAGCCGTGGTCAGGTGACAGCGGTGTAGCCGACGACGCCGCGGTTGATCGCGGTGACGGCCTGCTGCGCGACGGCCGCCAGCGGCGTCCCGCCGGCGGCGCGCGAGATCTGGCCGAGCAGGTCGATGACCTGGCGGGCCCAGCGCACGAAGTCGCCGGCCGGCATCTCGCCATCCGGAACGTGCGCGCTGGCGAGCACTTTCTGCAACGCCTCGCCCCGGGCCCAGCGGTACATCGGCCACACAAACCCCAGGTCCAGCTCCCGGGTCAGCGACAGCCTGCGCCGCGATTCCTCACGCTCGATGTCTTCCCGGAGCCGCAGCATCTCGTCGAGCGCGTCGGCGACCGTGCCGCGCGGCGCGGCGGCGCCGTCCTCGCCTTCGCGGCGCGCCTCGTACACGACGGCCGAAACCGCCGCGGCCAGCTCGGCCGGGTTGAGCTCCTGCCAGATCCCCGCGCGGAGGCATTCGGCGACCAGCAGGTCGGCCTCGGTCCAGATCCGGGACAGCACTTTGCCGGCGGCGGTGACCCCGGACAAGCCCAGGTATCCCCGTGCCGTGAGCACCTCGCAGACCAGGTCGAACATCCGGGTCAACGACTCGGTCCGGCCCGCGACCCGCTGACGCAGCGATTCGGTCTCACGCTCCAGGCGCAGCTTCCGCTCCGCCCACCGGGCGTGCTCTTCCCGGTCGTCGCAGCCGTGGCACGGGTGGCGGCGCAGCTCCACGCGCAGCTCCGTGAGTCGCTCGTCGTCGGCCGCGGCCGCGCGGCCGCGCCGGTCGCGGCGCCGTCCCGCGCCACGGTCCACGCCCGCGCCGCGCAGCGAGGACGCCAGATCCCTACGCGCCTGCGGCGACCGGTGGTTGAAGTGGCCCGGCACCCGCACCTTGGCGAGGGCCTCCACCGGCGAGACGAAGTCGGCCACCGGAAGCCGCCCGGCCCACCGGTCCTCGGTCAGCACCAGCGGGCGCGGCTCGCCGAACCCCTCGGCGCCCGGATCGATCACCACCGCGAGGCCGGCCCGTTTCCCACTCGGCACCCGGATCACGTCGCCGACCTTCAGTCTGGTCAGCGAGGACACGGCGGCGGCGCGGCGTTGCGACGCGCCCTGCCGGGCCAGCCCGCGTTCCCGGTCGGCGATGGCGGCCCGGATGCCGTGGTATTCAGCGAAGTCGCCGAGGTGGCAACGCATCTTGTCGGCGTGGCTGGCGACGGTCTGCTCGTTCGCCTTGACCTGCCGCGCCAGACCCACCACGGAGCGGTCGGCCTGGAACTGCGCGAAGCTGGACTCCAGCAGGTCGCGGGCCCGCTCGGCGCCGACAGCCCCCACCAGGTTCACGGCCATGTTGTACGAGGGGCGGAAACTCGACCGCAGCGGATAGGTCCGGGTGGACGCCAGGCCGGCGACGTGCCGCGGGTCCACCTCCGGCGACCACAGCGCCACCGCGTGGCCCTCCACGTCGATGCCGCGGCGGCCGGCGCGCCCCGTGAGCTGGGTGTACTCACCCGGCGTCAGGTCGACATGAGCCTCGCCGTTGTACTTGACCAGCCGTTCCAAGACCACCGAACGGGCCGGCATGTTGATGCCGAGGGCGAGCGTCTCGGTGGCGAACACGGCCTTCACCAGTCCGCGAACGAACAACTCCTCCACCACCTCCTTGAAGGCAGGCAGCAGGCCGGCGTGGTGGGCGGCGAGACCCCGCTCCAGGCCGTCCAGCCAGTCCCAGTAGCCCAGGACCTGAAGGTCGTCGGCGGCGATGTGCGCCGTGCGGCTCTCGGCGATGCGCCGGATCTCGGCCCGTTCCTCGGCGCTGGTCAGCCGCAGCCCGGCCGCCATGCACTGCGCCACGGCCGCGTCGCAGCCGGCGCGGCTGAAGATGAAGACGATCACCGGCAGCAGGCCATCGCGGTCGAGACGGTCGACCACGTCGAAGCGCGCCGGCGGCATCCAGCGCCGGCCCCGGCCGCTCCGGCCGCGCGGCGGGCCGGAGTCCCACCCCATCCGCCGGACGGTCTCCCTGGTGTGGCGCAGCAACTCCGGGTGCACCTCGTGCTTCGAGGCCGCCTCGGGGTCGTGGAACAGGTCGAACATCCGGCGGCCGACGAGCATGTGCTGCCACAGCGGCACCGGCCGGTGCTCGTCGACGATCACCTCGGTGTGGCCACGCACCGTCACCAGCCAGTCGGCGAACTCCTCGGCGTTGGAGACGGTCGCCGACAGCGACACCAGGCTCACCGAGTCCGGCAGGTGGATGATCACCTCTTCCCAGACCGCGCCCCGGAACCGGTCGGCGAGGTAGTGCACCTCGTCCATCACCACGTAGCCGAGGCCGTCGAGGGTCGCGGAGCCGGCGTAGAGCATGTTGCGCAGCACCTCGGTGGTCATCACCACCACGGGCGCGTCGCCGTTGATCGCGTTGTCGCCGGTGAGCAGGCCGACTTTCGCGGCGCCGTGCACCCGCTGGAAGTCGGCGTACTTCTGGTTGGAGAGCGCCTTGATCGGCGTGGTGTAGAAGCACTTGCGGCCCTTGGCCAACGCCAGATGCACCGCGAACTCGCCGACGACCGTCTTCCCGGCGCCGGTGGGGGCGCACACCAGCACGCCGCTGCCGCGTTCCAACGCCTCGCACGCGTCGCGCTGGAAGGGGTCGAGTGCGAACTCCAGACCGGCGGCGAAGTCGCTCAGCGCGGGGTGATCGGCCCGCCGGCGGGCCGCGGTGTGCCGCTCGGCGGGGCTGCTCATGACCACAAGGCTATGCGAGAGCTCGGCAAACGGCCGATCGGCATCGCATCCGTGCTGGCCGGCGTTCTGGCGCCGTTGTGGGCAGCCCGGGTCCGACGACCTGGTCACCGACCATCGAAACCGACTGGCCGAACCACAGCGACCGGAAGTCGCGCCGCAACCGCGCCTGTCCCGGCTGGCTCGTCACGCCGCCCTCTGGACAGCCGGGCGGAGCACGTTGAGCGCCGCCGGGCGCAAGCGCACCGTCACCGGGAGATCGCACAGGTAGTCGCCGTCCGCGCACACCGGCAACGGGCGGTTCGCGTCGATCGTGATCTCGCGGGCCGTGCGGACCGTCATCTCCGGATGCCGCACGTGTGTGCCCTGGCCCGCCTCCCGCATCAGGCTCGCGATCTTCCACCGCGGCATGTCGCCGGCGATCAGCACGTCGAACACGCCGTCGTCGACCACCGCGGAGGGCACGATGTCCAGGCCGTGGCCGTACGTGCCGGAGTTGGCCACAACGACAGTGTGGCCCCGCCGGGCGACCGACTCGCCGTCGAGAGTCAGCCGGTAGTCCGCCGGCTGCCACGTGGCGATCGCGCGGATCGGGGCGATCCGGTACAGCACCTTCGCCGGCATCCAGCGACTGGCGTTGATCATCGCGTTGGCGACCGAGTCGAGGCCGGCGTACAGGTTGCCGGGGATGATCAGACCGTCGCACTCCAGGACGTCGATCGCGCGCGGCTCGGCGGTCAGGAACAGCTCGGCGAGCCCGGCCGGCTCGTCCCGGATCCCGAGCTTGCGGGCCAGGTCGTTGCCACGGCCGGCCGGCAGGATGCCCATCACGCCGCCCTGCACGCCCGCCACTCCGTCGGCGACGTCGCGGGCCAGGCCGTCGCCGCCCGCGGCGATCACCACGTCTCCGCTGTCGGCCGCCTCCCGGGCCGCCGTCGTGGCGTGCTCGGGACCCTCGGTGGGCACGACCCGCACGGCGGCCCCGGCCTCACGGAGCAAGTGCGCCACCGGCTTGACCCGCGCCGGCGCCGTGCCGCCACCGGAGATCGGGTTCACCAGGACCAGGAACCTGCGCATCGCACACCTGCCTGTCTCTCTCAGCCGACGAGCACACCAGGGTTGCAGATCCCTTCGGGATCGAGAGTGCGCTTCACCGCGCGCAGCGCCTCGATTGCGAGCGGTCCGACCTCCCGCGCGTAACCCTCCCGGTGGTCGATCCCCACCGCGTGGTGGTGGGTGATCGTAGCGCCGGCGTCGCCGATGGCCTGGTTCGCCGCGGCCTTCGCCGCGCGCCACTGCGCCACCGGGTCGGGCGCCTGCGCGCACACGACGGTGAAGTAGAGGGACGCGCCCGTCTCGTAGACGTGGGAGATGTGGCACAGCACGACAGCCGGCGTGCCCTGCGCGGCGAGCGCGCCGGTCAACGCCTCCGTCACCGCATGCCGCAGCCGGCCCAGGTTGGACCAGAACGTCGCCGTCTCCAGGGCCTCGACCAGGGCGCCGGCGTCCAGCAGCGGATCCCGCAGGTACGGGGCGCGAAAGCGGCCTGCCCGCCACGCCTCCCCCGGCTCCGGGCCGAGCAACTCGCCTCTGGCGCCGGCCAGCACGGCCGCGGCGGCGGCGCGGCGGGCCGTCACCTCGGTGGCGGCGCCTTCGTAGCCGCAGATCGCCAGGCACCCGCCCGCGATGGCGCTCCCATCGTCCTCGCCGCCCTCGCGGTCCCTGCTCTCGCTTTCGCCGCTCGGGTCGGCGAGATTCACCGCGGTTTCCGCCTCGTCGGACAGGCGCACCACGGTCGGCAACGGCCCGTCCTGGGCCAGGCGCCGTAACGCCGCGGCCCCGGCCTCGAAGGACGCGAATCGCCATCCTTCGAAGAGTCGCTTCTCGGGGCGTGGCCGCACCCGCACCGTGACAGCGGTGATCACGCCGAAAACGCCTTCGGAACCGAGGACGAGCTGCCGCAGATCCGGACCGGCGGCTGACTTCGGCGCGCTGCCGAGATCGAGCGTGCCGCGCGGTGTGGCGAGAGTCAGGCCGACCACCATCTCGTCGAACCGACCGTATCCCGCGGACGACTGGCCGCTGGAACGGGTCGCGGCGTATCCGCCGATCGCGGCGCCTTCGTACGACTGCGGGAAGTGGCCCAGGGTGAGCCCGTGGTCGGCGAGGAGCCGCTCGGCGCGCGGCCCCCGGACCCCGGCCTGCAGTGTCGCGGTGCGGGACTCGGGGTCGACCGCGACGAGTTGGTCGAGTCGCCGCAGGTCCACGGCGACAACCCCGGCGAAGCCTTCTCGGGCTGGGGCCAGGCCGCCGACGACGGAGGTGCCGCCGCCGTGCGGGACGACGGCTGCCCGGTGTGCGGAACATGCCGCGAGCAGCGCGAGCACCTCGTCGTGGCTGCCGGGGAACACCACGGCGTCAGGCGCGTCGGCCGCGTCTCCCGCGCGAAGCCGCAGCAGGTCCGGGGTGGAGCAGCCGCGGGTGTGCCGCACCCGGTCCTCGTGGGACGTGCTGACGTGCTCCGCGCCCACGGCCGCCTCGATCGCCGCGCGCGCGTCGGCCGGGAGGGCGATCTCCGGCAGCGGCATCTCGGCGGGATCCACCGGAGCGGCTGGGGGCGTCGCGCCGAGCTGGGCCAGGGCCGCACGCGCCAGCTCCGGCAGCGGCATCGGCCGGTCGGGGTCGCCCCAGCGGTACGGGTGCATCTCGATGACGGGCAGCTCGGATTCAGTCATGGACGGCCTCGCCGCAGGCTCGTGGCTGTGCTGATACACTTCGACACATGATGTCGCAGCGTAGCACGGAGCCACCTCCCGCGCCGGCAGTCGCAGCGCCGCGCCCCGCGCCGGCGAACGCCATCGGCGAGGACCGAATCCTGGACTCGGCGTACGAGCTGCTGCTCGCCATCGGCCTCGGCCGGATGACCATGGCGGACATCGGCCGCCGCGCCGAGGTCTCCCGCGCCACGCTCTACCGCCGCTGGCCCAACGTGCGCGCGGTGATCGCGGCGCTGGTGACCCGCGAGTGGGCGGCCATCGTCTCCGACGCCGCGTTCAGCGCCCCGGAGGGCACGGCCCGCACCAGACTCGTGGAGGGCGTCGTCAACGTCGTCAGCCGCAGCCGGGAGCACCCACTGCTGCGCGCCATCGTCAACCTCGACCCCGAGTTCCTGCTGCCGTACCTGCTGCAGCGGCGCGGGAGCAGCACCGAGGCGCAGCTCGCCCTGGTCGAGGCCGCGGTGCGGGAAGGGCACGCCGACGGCTCGATCCGCGCTGGAGACCCCCGCTGGCAGGCTCGCGCGCTGCTGCTCACCGCGCTCTCGTTCACGCTCACCGGCCCGATCATGGCCGGCCCGGACGACTACGAGCGGCTCGACCAGGAGCTGCGCGTCCTGCTGGGCCGCTACGTCGCCCCGACCCCCGGCCAGTCGCCATGAACCACGTCACGCTGAGCCCGGCGTCGCTGAACGCGGCCCGCCGAGCCCGCGAGCTGGAGGCCCTGGAGTCAACCGGCCGGGTCGACGTCCTCGTCATCGGCGGCGGCGTCACCGGCGCCGGAGTCGCGCTCGACGCCGCCACCCGCGGCCTGTCCACCGCCCTGGTCGAGAAGCACGACCTGGCGTACGGCACCAGCCGCTGGAGCTCCAAGCTCGTCCACGGCGGCCTGCGGTATCTCGCGTCCGGCAACGTCGGCCTCGCGTACGAGAGCGCCGTCGAGCGCGGCATCCTGCTGCGCCGCACCGCGCCGCACCTGGTGCGGGCGTACCCGCAACTGATCCCGCTGCTGCCGCAGATCAGCCCTCGCCGGGCCAGGTTTCTCCGGGCCGGCCAGCTCGTCGGCGACGCCCTGCGGCTCGCGGCCGGCACCAGCGGCCAACTGCTCCCCCGGTCCCGCCGGATCACCCAGGCCGAGACCCGGCGGTACGCGCCCACGGTGCGCGCCGACGACCTGCGCGGCGGGCTCCTCGGCTGGGACGGCCAGCTCTACGACGACGCGCGCCTCGTGGTGGCTCTCGCCCGCACCGCGGCCAGCCACGGCGCGAAAGTGCTGACCCGGTGCGCCGCGTCCGAGGCGACCGGCGGCGGCGCGGTCGTCACCGACCAACTCACCGGGCGCTCGTTCGACGTCAGCGCCCGGGTCGTGATCAACGCGGCCGGGGTGTGGGCGGGCCAGCTCGCGCCCGACCTGGCGCTGCGGCCCAGCCGCGGCTCCCACCTGGTGTTCGGCCAGCGCGCCTTCGGCGGGCTGAACGCGACCTTGACGGTGCCGGTCCCCGGCGAGCGCAGCCGGTTCGTGATGGCGCTGCCGGCCCCAGACGACCGGGTGTACCTGGGCCTCACCGACGAGGACGCTCCAGGCGACATCCCCGACGTGCCCCAGGCGACCGACGCCGAGATCGACTTCCTGATCGGCGCGGTCAACCCGGCGCTGCGGGTCCCGGTGTCCCGGGCCGACATGCTCGGGTCGTTCGCGGGGCTGCGGCCGCTGCTGGAGGAGCCGTCCAGCGCCGGCGGCAGCACGTCCGACATCTCCCGCGAGCACGCGGTGATCCGAAGCGCCGACGGCCTGGTGACGGTCGTCGGGGGGAAGTTGACCACGTACCGGCGCATGGCGCAGGACGCCCTCGACGCCGCGCTGGCGGGCGCGGGGATGGCGGCCGCGCCGTGCCGCACCCGCCGGCTGCCGCTGGTCGGCGCCTCGGGGTTCCGCGCTGTCCGCGCCCCGGAGCGGCTGATCCGGCGGTACGGGGCCGAAGCGCCGCTGATGATCGCCGAGGCCGGCGGCGACCCGGCCCAGTTGGAGCCGATCGCGGAAGGCATCGACGTCACCCTTGCCGACCTGCGCTTCTCAGTGCGTCACGAAGGCGCGCTCGACGCCGACGACCTGCTGGACCGCCGCACCAGAATCGGCCTGGTCAACCCGGACCGCCGCCGCGCCCTAGCCGCCGCGAAGGAAGCCCTAAGCGCAAGCTGACCGCCGCCCTCCCGCGCCATTTACCGCCAACTCGCGGTCAAGCGCGGGAAGCAACCAATAGTCGACGAACAGCGGTTGCCTGGCCGGGTCAGGTGATGTCATCGTCGTCCGCGCGTCGCCTGGGTTGGCCGTCAGCCGGACCCTCGACCGGGCCTTCGATCGGCTGGGCTGGGGACACCGGCGCCGCCTCGTCGACAGGCCCGCTCGCCTCGACGTCCGACGCGTCCTCGATGTCCGAGGCCTCGTCGTCGGCCAGGCCGGCGTACTCATCTCTCCGGGCGCGTCGGCGGTCGTTGAGGTACGCGATCCCCACGGCGCCGAAGTAGAGCAGGCTCATCGGGATCGCCAGCGCCGTCATCCCGAACGGGTCCGGGGTCGGCGTGACGAACGCGGCGAAGGCGAAACAGAGGAAGACGGCGATCCGCCACCAGCCCAGC
>WHSM01000295.1 GCA_009380105.1 Micromonosporaceae bacterium | reverse complement strand
CCGGCGGGTACGGCTCGCACAACGTCTTCGAACGCCGGGCCGGCCTCGACGCGGGCGGCTACGCCGACCTCCCGCTACGCGGGTGGGCCGCCCACCTCGCAGCGCTGTTCTCCTCGCCCCGCTGACCGGCCGGGTCAGATTCGTCCGCTGGAAGTCGGTGAATGTCCACGCCTTAGAGCCTGCGCCCAGAGCCCAGCGAGCGCGAGGGATTTTCGCTTCGCCGCCACGCCGCCGGAAGGTTCACGGTGGGTGACGCGCGGGCCGGCTCCGGTCGGCAGAAATTGGTCGAGAGGACGCCCGCGACAACACCTTTCGGCGTTGTAACTAGGTCGCACACACCGTAATGCGTGGGCTGCGTAGCGTCCTCCCGCACCGGACATCTTGCGTGCTCAGATCCGCCTCGTCAAGTCCTGTCCCGGGATCCGTGGATCTACTCCCGAGTAATTCGGAATCGGTCCATTTCGTACTGCCAGAAACGCGAACTTCCCTCGCGAAATCGCGGCATCGGAGGCCGAGGGCAGGGCCGGCGCGCCGATGGCCGTCCGGTGTGAACGCTCGGTGACGACTCAACGGGCGCGGGCGCGTGCGTCAGGCCAGCAGGCCGGCGGTCTTGGCGGCGCGCAGCGACGGCTTGATCTCGTGCGTGGGGCCGGCGCCCGCCACCGCGTCGAGGGTCTTCAGCCCCTCACCGGTGTTGTAGATGACCGTCTCGGCCTCCGGATCGAGCTTGCCGGCCTCCAGGAGCTTGCGAAGCGTCGCGACCACCACGCCGCCCGCCGTCTCCGCGAACACGCCCGTGGTGCGCGCCAACAGCCGGATCCCCTCGCGGATCTCCTCGTCGTCAACGTGCTCCATCCAGCCGCCGGTCCGCTTCACCGACTCCAGCGCGTACGGGCCCGCGGCCGGGCTGCCGATGTTGAGCGACTTGGCGATGCCGGTCGGCTTCACCGGGACGATCTCGTCGGCGCCGTTGTGCAGCGCGGTCGCGATCGGGGCGCAGCCGGAGGACTGGGCGCCGAACACCTTGCACGGCGCCGCCTCGACCAACCCGGTCTCGGCCAGCTCGCCGAACCCGCGGTCGATCTTGGTCAGCAGCTCGCCCGAGGCCATCGGGATCACGACCTGCTCCGGGATCCGCCAGCCGAGCTGCTCGGCGACCTCGTACCCCAGAGTCTTGGAGCCCTCCGCGTAGAACGGCCGCACGTTCACGTTCACGAACGCGGTCTGCTCGAACTCGTCGGTCTCGGTCAGCTCCTGGCAGAGCCGGTTCACGTCGTCGTACGAGCCTTCGATGGCGACCACGTCGCCGCCGTAGACGGCGGTGGTGATCACCTTGCCCCGCTCCAGGTCGTACGGGATGAACACCATGCTCGGAGCGCCGGATCGGGCGGCGTGCGCGGCGACCGAGTTGGCCAGGTTGCCGGTGGAGGCGCAGGCGTACCGGGTGAAGCCGAGTCCCTTGGCGGCGGTGAGCGCCACGGAGACCACCCGGTCCTTGAACGAGTGGGTCGGATTGGCGGAGTCGTCCTTCACCCAGAGCGCCTTCATCCCCAGCTCACGGGCCAGCGGGTCGGCGCGGATCAGCGGTGTCATGCCCGGGTTGAGGGTGACCCGGCTCGCGGGGTCCTGGCCGGCGGGGAGCAGCGCGGCGTACCGCCAAATGTTCTGTGGCCCCGCCTCGATCTGCTCCCGGGTGACCGCGGCGAGCCGGTCGGTGTGGTAGCCGATCTCCAGCGGGCCGAAACACTGGTGACACGCGTGCTGCGCGGCGAGCGGGTACTCCGCGCCGCAGCCGCGACAGACCAGCGCGCGCGCAGGGTTGTCAGCAACAGTCACAGGGGTGGCGAGCGAGGTCATGCGAGGCGTCCTCCTCATCTGTCCCGCGCGCCCAGTTGCGCCGCGGGCCGGAGTTGGCACCTGTCGCGTTGACGCGATGGTTGCCGGGGCTTCGCAGGGCCGGTCCCTCTGCCCCTCTGGATGAGTACTGCGCCTAGCAGTCTAGGGAGCCAGACACCAAGGCGGAACCTACGGTGACCCAGATCGCACCAGACGTTTGGGGAGCTTAAATCCCGGTTAATACAACTTCAATCCACTCCGCGATTTACCTCACGGAAACGCCCTTCTCACGGTGCAGCAATCATGCGCCGCTGCCATGGTGAGCACTATGCATCCCACAGCCAACCAGTGGTACGCCGACCGCACGTCCCGCTCCGAGGACTGGCCGGCGGACCTGCTGCGCGCCCGCAAACACGGCACCCCGATCAGTGTCGTGCTGCCCGCGCTCAACGAGGAAGCGACCGTTGGCGGCATCGTGGAGCAGATCCGCGACTTCGCCGACCGCACCGGGCTGGTCGACGAGATCGTCGTGATGGACTCCGGGTCTGTCGACCGCACCGCCGAGGCGGCGGCCGAGGCGGGCGCCGCCGTCTGCCACCGGGACCACGTCCTGAGCGACCACGGCTCCCGCCCCGGCAAGGGCGAAGTGCTGTGGAAGTCGCTGGCCTGCACCAAGGGCGACCTCCTGGTGTACGTCGACGCCGACCTCACCGAGTTCGGCGAGCACTATCTGACCGGCCTGATCGGCCCGCTGCTCGCCGACCCCGAGGTGATGCTGGTCAAGGCGTTCTACGACCGGCCGCTGAACAGAGGCGCCGATGGACACGCGGAGTCCACTGCCGGCGGCGGACGGGTCACCGAGCTGATGGCGCGGCCGCTGCTCAACTCGTTCTTCCCGGAGCTGGCCGGCGTGGTGCAGCCGCTCGCAGGCGAGTACGCCGGCCACCGCGCCCTGTTGGAGCAGTTGCCGTTCGCCGCCGGGTACGGCGTCGAGATCGCGATGCTGCTCGACACGGTGCGCCTGTGCGGCCTCGACGCCCTGGCCCAGGTGGATCTGGGTTACCGGGCGCACAAGCATCAGGACACGGCCGCGCTGGGTCGGATGTCGTCGACGATCCTGCACGCGGTGCTGCGGCGGGTCGGGCGCAAGGGGCCCGTGTGGACGGAGTTCACGCAGTTCCAGCGCGACGGCGCGGACATCGTCCCGGCAGACTTCGAGGTCACCTGGCCGGACCGCCCCCCGATGGCCTCGATCCCCCAGTACGCGGAGGCGCTAGCCCCCCCGGCGTACACTCTCTGACCGGCTAGCTCGTCACGTCCTTCCTCAGGAAGCGCCACCAGGCCAGGGTGAGGAAGATCGCCGTGTATGCCAGGGCGCCTACCGCTCCCCGCACCATGTCGTCCGTTTGCGCCGGTGAGGACAGCAGCCCTACCCAGGCGTAGCTGTAGCGGGTCGGGAGCAGGTTGCGGATGTCGCCCAGCGCGGTGATCGCGTCGAGGATGTTCGACAGGATGTGCAGGAACACCGCGCCGCCCACCGCGCCCAGCGGCGCGTCGGTCGTCACCGAGAGCAGGAACGCCAGACCCGCGACCGGGAGCAGCAGCAGCGCCACGTACCCGGCGGCGCCGAACACCCGCAGCAACCCTTCCCCGGCAGTCACCTCGCCCCCGATCGCGGCCCGCAGCGGCTCCCACCCGAAGGCCAGGGATCCCACCGCCAGGCAGGTGCCGACCAGCACCATGATCGCGATCGCCGAGGAGATCAGGCCCACGCCGAGCTTCACCGCGAGCAGCCGCCCCCGCGGAACCGGCGTCGCCAGCAGGTATCGCAGACTCCCCCAGCTCGCTTCCCCTGCCACGGTGTCTCCGCAGAACAGGGCCACCACGACGACCAGCAGGAAGGTCGTCGAGACCATGAGCGCGAACATGGTGAAGTTCGCCGCCCCGGCGGTGGCGAGGTCCACCAGCCCGAAGCCGCCGTTGTTGTTGTCGCCCTCGTCGTCCGCCCGCGGGCCGAACTCGAACGCGAGCACCATGACGATCGGCAGCAGCACCAGGAACGCCAACGTCAACTGGGTGCGCCGCCGCGTCAACTGCCGGCGCGCCTCGGTCCAGATCGACAGGGTCGCGGTGTACCGGTAGCCCTGCGCCGCGCCGTCCGCGCCGGGCCTGCCGCGCGGCGGCGTGGTGATCTGCGTAGTCATCGGTCACTCCCCACGTTGCCACCGGACACGAGAGCCAGGAACGCGTCCTCCAGGCGCCGGCGCGGCGTCACCCGTTCCACCCCGACACCGGCTCTGACCAGCGCCGCCACGGCGTCCCGCCGCGGGGTGCCGTTCAGGTCGACCACGAGTTGCCCGCCGTCCCGGCCCACCGAGGCGACGCCGCCCAGAGCCGAGAGCGCCGCCTCCGCGTCGTCCAGATCGGACACGTCGAACAGCACGGTCGGCGAGTCGCCGACGATCTCCTCGACCGGGCCGGACGCGACCAGCTCGCCGCGGTGCACCACCACGACGTGGGTGCAGGTCTGCTCCACCTCGGCGAGCAGGTGGCTGGAGACCAGCACGGCCCGGCCGGCGCCGCCCGTCCCCGTGGCGTAGTCGCGCAGCACCCGGCGCATCTCGGCGATCTGCGGTGGGTCCAGGCCGTCAGTCGGCTCATCGAGCACCAGCAGCTCGGGCAGGCCGAGCATCGCCTGCGCGATCGCCAGTCGTTGCTTCATGCCGTGGCTGTACGCGCGCACCTTGCGGTGGATCGACTCGCCCAGACCCGCGATCGTCAGCACCTCGTCGAACCGCGCGTCGGCCCACGGCCGGCCGGTGGCGCGCCAGTACGTCCGGAGATTCTCCAGACCGGTGAGGTGAGGCAGGAACCCCGGGCCTTCGACCAGCGCGCCGAGCCGGGACAGCACCGGGGCGCCGGACTCCAGCCGGTGCCCGAACACCAGAGCGTCGCCCGCGGTCGGCTTGATCAGGCCGAGCAGGGTGCGCAGCGCGGTGGTCTTGCCGGCGCCGTTCGGACCGAGCAGGCCGATCACCTGGCCCCGCTCCACCGTGAAGTCCACCCGGGACACGGCGACGAAGCCGTCCCCGTACACCTTGCGAAGCCCGCGCACCACCAGCGGCACGTCGGCGAACTCCGCGACCACGCTGCGGTCCCGGCGACGCCGGCGCCAACGGCCCGCGACCACCGCCGCGACCAGCCCGAGCCCCAGCGCGGCCGCAAGCCCTGCCAGCGACCAGCGCAGCGGAGCCACCGGGCTCGCTAGCGGCTCGGCCGACGTCACCTCAGGCAACGTGACCTCGGGCCCGCCCAACGCCACGGTGTAGACGGTCGGCTCCGGCGGCGCGGCGTACGCCTGGTCAGACGTCGCCGCCACCACCAGCAGCCGGTGGCCGGCTTCGAACCGGTGCACGATCGCGGGCAGTTTCACCGTCACGGGCCGGGCCTCGTCGATCTCCGACGGCAGCCCGGTCAGGCGGACCGGGGCGACCAGGCCGTTCGGCAGCGTGGTGGCACCGGACGGCCCCATGTCGTACAGCTTCACGAACAGCACCGCCTCACCGGTCGGTGACGCGGCCCGGATTCGCACGGTCGGGCTGCCAGCCACGTCGACCGCCTCGGTGAGCGGCTCGGAGACGTACCGGGCGTGCTGTCCGGCCAGGTCGGCGGTGAGGCCGCTGGCGACGCTGGAGAAACCGCCCAGCCCCGGCAGCGTCGACAGCGCCGCGGGAGTGCCGTCCGGCGGGTTCGCGATCGGCTGCGGCGGCCCGGCGAGGTTGGACCGGTGCGGCGCGGCGTCGCCGTCGATCCCGGGATAGCGGTCGGCGACGTAGCCGGTGGTGGCCAGGCCGCGCGTGCCGGTGTCGATGCCGGTGGCGCGGCTGTACGTGAAGCTCGTGCCCGGGGCATCGCCCTCGTCGCGCAGATAGTGGTTCAGCCACTGCAGCGT
>WHSM01000167.1 GCA_009380105.1 Micromonosporaceae bacterium | reverse complement strand
TCGCCGATGGAGAGCGCGCCGAAGTGGAACACGCTGGCCGCGAGCACCGCGTCGGCTCCAGCCGCGACCGCAGGTGGGAAGTGCGCGACCGCACCGGCGCCGCCGCTGGCGATCACCGGGATCTCCACGACCTTCCGCACCGCCTCGATCAGCTCCAAGTCGAAGCCCGCGCGGGTGCCGTCGGCGTCCATGGAGTTGAGCAGTACCTCCCCGGCGCCCAGTTCGGCGCCGCGGGCCGCCCACTCGATCGCGTCGATCCCGGTGCCGCGCCGGCCGCCATGCGTGGTCACCTCGAAGCCACTCGGGGCGCCGGAAGCGCGGCGCACGTCCAGCGACAGCACCAGCACCTGCCGTCCGAACCGCTCGGCGACCTCGGTGATCAGCTCCGGCCGGGCGATCGCCGCGGTGTTGACCCCCACCTTGTCGGCCCCTGCCCGCAGCAGCGCGTCCACGTCGGCGACCGCGCGCACCCCGCCGCCGACCGTAAGCGGGATGAAGACGCTTTCGGCGGTACGCCGCACGACGTCGTACGTGGTCTCCCGGCCGTGCGCGGAGGCGGTCACGTCGAGGAACGTCAGCTCGTCGGCTCCGGCCGCGTCGTACGACGCGGCCAACTCCACCGGGTCGCCCGCGTCCCGCAGGTCCGCGAAGCGCACGCCTTTGACGACCCGCCCGGCGTCCACGTCCAGGCAGGGGATCACGCGCACGGCGACGCTCATTCGGAGCCCTCCCGGAGCACGGCGAGCGCCTCGGCGACCGTGAAGGCTCCGGCGTAGAGGGCTTTGCCGGCGATCGCGCCCTCCACACCTGCGGACTCCAGCGCGGCGAGCGCCCGCAGATCGTCCAGCGCGGACACTCCCCCGCTGGCGATCACCGGCGCGTCGGTGCGGGAGCACACGTCGCGCAGCAGATCGAGGTTGGGGCCACGCAGCGTGCCGTCCTTGGTGATGTCGGTGACCACGTACCGGGCGCAGCCGGCCTTGTCCAGCCGTTCGAGGACCTCGTGCAGGTCGCCGCCGTCGCGGGTCCAGCCGCGCGCCGACAGTGTTGAGCCGCGCACGTCCAGGCCGATGGCGACCCGGTCGCCGTGCTCGGCGACGACCCGGTCGCACCAGTCGGGGTGCTCCAGCGCCGCGGTGCCGATGTTGACCCGGGCCGCCCCGGTGGCGAGCGCGGCGTGCAGCGACTCGTCGTCGCGGATGCCGCCGGACAGCTCGACCTTCGCGTCGAGGGTCCGCACGAGGTCGGCGAGCAGCGCCGCGTTGGAGCCGCGGCCGAAGGCGGCGTCCAGGTCCACCAGATGGATCCACTCGGCGCCGTCGGCCAGCCAGGCCCGGGCGGCCTCCAGGGGGTCACCGTAGCCGGTCTCGGTGCCGGCCTCGCCGCGCACCAGACGCACCGCCTGGCCGTCGACCACGTCCACCGCGGGCAGAAGGTGCAACATTCGCAGATCCTCTCTCAGTACCGTCGATCCAACGCGAGGACCACGAACGCGGGCAGTCCGACCAGGATCAGCGCGGTCAGCCCGATCCGCAACGACAACTCGTCCACCAGGAACCAGACCAGCCCGACCGCGATCATCGCGAGGCCCGCGATCCCGGCGCGCTCAGACCTGCTGCGCCGCAGGAACGTCCGGCCGGTACGGCCTTCACGCCGCCGTGGCCACAGCCGGCGCAGCCGCTGGCGACGCTGTTCCCGGCGCTCCGCGGCTTCTCGGCGCGCCGCCGCCTCGACCTGCCGCTCGGCGCGGCGGCGAGCGCGGGCTCCCTTGTTAGCCAAGGCTGCCCACCCAGTTGGCGAGCAACGCCGCTCCCGCGTCGCCGGACTTCTCCGGGTGGAACTGGGTGGCCCACAGCGGCCCCCGCTCCACGGCGGCGACGAACTCCTCGCCGTGCTCGGCGGTCGTCACCACCGCGCCGGACGACGTGAGCGCCGGCCTCGCGTGCGCGGCGTACGAGTGCACGAAGTAGAACCGGGCGTCGGCCGGCAGCCCGGCGAACAACCCGGAGCCCGACGGCGCCCGCACCGTGTTCCAACCCATGTGCGGCACCCGGGGCGCGGCCAGCCGCGTCACCTCGCCGTCGAGCAGGCCGATGCCCTTGGTCACCACGCCGTGCTCGGCGCCGGCGGCGAACATCACCTGCATCCCGACGCAGATGCCGAGCACCGGGGCGCCGGCCGCGACCCGCTCGGCGATCGGAGGCCGCCCGCCGATCGCGTCGATGCCGGCCATGCAGGCGGCGAACGCGCCCACGCCCGGCACCACCAGGCCGTCAGCGGCCGCCGCCGCGTCGACGTCAGGGGTGACGGTCACGTCGGCGCCGGCGCGCAGCAGCGCCCGCTCCGCGGAGCGGAGATTACCCGACCCGTAATCGAGCACCACAACCTGTGGCTTCATCCGAAGAATCCCTCTGGAAGCAACCATGCGGCGCCGCCGAGCAACGCCAGCGTCGCCAGCCCGGCTGTGACGCCGACGGCGAAGGTGCTGGCGCCCTGCTGTCGCAGCGACCAGGCGCCACCAGCGAGCAGGCCCGCCAGACCCAGCAACAGTATCGGCGCCGCTGAACTCACAGCACGCCCTTGGTGCTCGGCACCCCGGCGGCGCGGGGATCAGGCGCCACCGCGGCCCGCAGCGCCCGCGCAAACGCCTTGAACTGCGCCTCCACGACGTGGTGCGCGTCGGGCTGCTGCCCCGGGTTCGCGGCCCGCAGGACACTCACATGCAGCGTGATCCGGGCGTTGTGGCCGAACGATTCCAGGATGTGGCGGGTCATGCTGGTGGCGTACACGGGGCCGATGTGCGGCGCCAGGCCGGCCGGCTCGTCGTGCGCCACGTACGGGCGGCCGGACAGGTCCACGGCGGCCCGGGCGAGCACCTCGTCCAAGGGCACCACGGCGTCGCCGAAGCGGCGCAACCCGGCCTTGTCGCCGAGCGCCTCCGCGAAGGCCTGGCCGAGCGCGATCGCGGTGTCCTCCATGGTGTGGTGCGCGTCGATCTCCAGGTCGCCCTCGGTGCGCACGGTGAGGTCGAACCCGCCGTGCTTGGCGAGCTGCTTCAGCATGTGGTCGTAGAAGCCCACCCCGGTGGCGATGTCGCCCCGGCCGGAGCCGTCGATCTCCAGGTCAATGCTGACCTTGGTCTCGCCGGTGGTGCGCTGCACCGACGCGGTGCGACTCATGACGTCTCCTCCCGCAGAACCGCTGCGGCAGCGTCCAGGAACGCGCTTGTCTCCTCGGGCGTGCCAGCGGTGACACGCAGCCAGCCGGTCAGGCCGACGTCGCGCACCAGCACCCCGCGCTCCAGCAGCGCGCGCCACAGCGCACGCTGATCGTCGAAGCCGCCGAACAGCACGAAGTTGGCGTCGCTGTCGGCGACCGTCAACCCCAGCTCGGGCAGACGCCGCACGATCCGGTCCCGCTGCTGTTTGATCGCCTCGACCGTGGCCAGGGTGGCGTCCGCGTGGCGCAGGGCGGCGCGGGCGGCTGCCTGGGTCAGAGCCGAGAGGTGGTACGGCAGCCGCACCAACTGCAGCGCGTCGACGACCGCCGGGTGCGCCGCGAGATAGCCCACCCGGGCTCCGGCGAACGCGAACGCTTTGCTCATGGTCCGGGTGACAACCAGCCGGGGGTACGCGTCGAGCAACTCCAGCGCGCTCAGCGTGCCGGGCCGGGCGAACTCCGCGTACGCCTCGTCCACCACCACCATGCCCGGGGCGGCATCGAGCACCGCGCGAGTCACGGCCGGGTCCAGCGCCGTGCCGGTCGGGTTGTTCGGCGAGCAGAGGAACACGACGTCCGGGCGGTGCTGGTCGAGCTGGGCGATCGCGGCCGGCACGTCGATGCTGAAGTCGGCGGCGCGGGCGCCGTCGATCCAGCGGGTCCCAGCGCTGAGCGCCAGCAGTGGGTGCATCGAGTAGCTGGGCGTGAAGCCGAGCGCGGAGCGGCCCGGCCCGCCGAAGGCCTGGAGGAGCTGCTGCTGCACCTCGTTGGAGCCGTTGGCAGCCCACAGGTTCTCGGCCGACAACCCGTGTCCGAGGTACGCCGCGAGATCGGCCCGCAGCGCGACCGCGTCCCGGTCCGGGTACCGGTTGAGGTCCCGCAGCACCTCGCCGAGCGCCTTCTCCACGGCCGAGACCACCGGCTCGGGAAGCGGGTACGAGTTCTCGTTGGTGTTCAGCCGCACCGGCACATCGAGTTGCGGCGCGCCGTACGGCTGCATGCCGCGCAGGTCGTCCCGCAGCGGCAGGTCGTCAAGGTTCATCGCCGCGCCCCTGCCCGATTGCTCGGCTCCGCGCTCGCTCCGCTCCTCGCTCGCTGGCGCTCGCCGCGATGCTCACTCGCTGTCGCCTCGCGTGCAGCCACGGCCTGGCCGTGCGCCGGCAGGTCCTCGGCGTTGGCGAGCGCGATCACGTGGTCGGCCACGTCGGCGAGCGCCTCCGCGGTGTACTCCACGACGTGGATGCCCCGCAGAAACGTCTGCACCGACAGGCCGCTGGAGTGGCGCGCGCAGCCGCCGGTGGGCAGCACGTGGTTGGAGCCGGCGCAGTAGTCGCCCAGCGACACCGGCGAGTACGCCCCGACGAAGACCGCCCCGGCGTTGCGCACCCGGTTGGCGACCGCCCGGGCATCGCTGGTCTGGATCTCGAGGTGCTCGGCGGCGTACGCGTCGACCACCTGGAGCCCCTGCTCGATGTCCCGCACCAGGACCACGCCGGACTGCGGGCCGGTGAGCGCCTGGGTGATCCGCTCGGTGTGCTTGGTCGCGGCGACCTGGGTCGCCAGCTCGGCCTCGACGGCGTCGATGAGCGCGGCGCTCGGGGTGACCAGCACCGAAGCGGCGAGCGGGTCGTGCTCGGCCTGGCTGATCAGGTCGGCCGCCACGTGCGCCGGGTCCGCGGTCTCGTCGGCCAGGATCACGATCTCGGTCGGGCCGGCCTCGGAGTCGATGCCGACCAGGCCCCGCAGCAGCCGCTTCGCGGCGGTGACCCAGATGTTGCCCGGCCCGGTGACCATGTCGACAGCGGGACACTCGTCCACCCCGTAGCCGAACATCGCGATCGCCTGGGCGCCGCCGACCGCGTACACCTCGTCGACGCCGAGCAGCGCGCAGGCCGCGAGGACCAGCGGATGCGGCAGCCCGGTCTCCTTCTGGGGCGGGCTGGCCACGGCGATCCCGGCAACGCCCGCGATCTGGGCCGGCACCACGTTCATCACGACGCTCGACGGGTACACGGCGAGGCCGCCCGGCACGTACAACCCCACGCGCGAGACCGGAACCCATCGCTCCGTGACGGTCCCGCCGGGGGCGGGCTGGGTGGTGACGTCGACGCGGCGCTGGTCGGAGTGCACCGCGCGGGCGCGCTCGATCGAGACGGTCAGGGCGTCGCGCACCGCCGGGTCGAGCGCGTCGGCGGCCGCGGCCAGCGCCGCGGCCGGGGCCCGCAGCGGACCCAGCTCCACGCCATCGAACCGGCGGGTCGCCTGCCGGACCGCGTCCGCGCCGTGCTCGCGCACCCCGTCGACGACCGGCCGGATCTTCTCGATCGCGGCGGTGACGTCCATCTGGGCGCGCGGCAACAGACCGCGCGGGTCAGCGGTCGATTCGGCCAGGTCGATGACGTCAAGCACCCGTCGAGTCTATTCGGGTCTCACGCTACGGACGCTCCCGGACCACCTATTCCAGACGCAAGCCACCGACCGCTCACTCGGGCCGGCGCAGGCCCGGCCACCGGGACCAGCCCGCGAGGAGGGTGTAGGTGAAGACCGACGCGAAACCCTGCAGCCCGAGCACCCCGTGCGCGGCGAGTTTCGCCGGGCGACGGAACGTCTCCCCCGGCTCGGCCTGCTCGATCGACTGGTAGAAGTCGGCCAGCCCGATCTGCCGACCCACCTGCCAGGCCACCACGGCGCCCAGCAGGCACCCGGTCACCATGCCGACGAGTTGGGCCGGACCGCGATGGCGGCGCGCCAGAAACCAGCACCCGAGCGCCGCCAGCACCCCCAGCGCCAGGCCCAACAGCGCGAACACCGCGTCGTCGCCGAAGTACGTCTCAGCGTGCGGGTCGGCGTGCATGGGCCCATCGCGGGTCATCAGCACCTCGGCGCCGGGAGTGAGCCACTGCCAGAGCAGCCCGGCTGCGGCTCCCAGGGCGGCCAGCGCCATCGCGACGAGCAGCGCGGAGACGATCTCCGACCGGTCCGGCAGCACGCGGGAGTCCGCGAACCAGCCGCCGGCCGGCGCGTAGGGAGGGAGCCCGGCGCCAGGCTGCGGGAACCCGGGGTGGGCGGCGCCAGGCGGCGGGAAATGAGGCTGCGGGAACCCGGGCTGCGGAGGGCCGGGCTGCGGTGGCGGTGGCGGTTCCGCCTGGCCGTGTGCCCGCTCCGCGTCAGGTTCGCTCACGGGCCAGATACTGCCAGGGCTCATCCAGCCACCGCATGCGGGCCGAGCAGCGCCTTCAGGTCCGCCATCAGGGCGGTGGACGGCTCCACCCGGAACGGCCCCAGCCGCAGCAACGTGGTGCGGGAGCCGTTCACCAGCTTGAGCTGCACCTCCGCGTTGCCGGGATGGCTGGTCAGCACGTCCTTGAGCCGCTCCACCAGCGGCGGCGCCACTCGCGCCGCGGGCAGCGAGAGCACCACCGGCTTGCTGTCCGGGTCCGCGACGAGCTCCGGCATCGACAGGTCGACCGCGATCAGCCTCGGCACGTCGTCGCGCCGGTCCACCCGGCCCTTCACCGCCACGACGGCGTCCTCGGCGATGTACTGGCCGACCAGCTCGTACGTGTTCGGGAAGAACAGCACCTCGACGGCGCCTTCGAGGTCCTCCAGGCTCGCCGATGCCCAGCTGCGACCCTGCTTGGTGACCCGTCGCTGCACGCCCTGCAGGATCCCCGCCAGGGTCACCTGTGCGCCGTCGAGCACCGACTCGTCGGCCAGCGCCGAGATCGGCATGTCGGCAGCGGCGGCCAGAGCGTGTTCCACGCCCGCGAGGGGATGGTCGGAGACGTACAGGCCAAGCATCTCCCGCTCGAAGGCAAGCAGGTCGGTCTTCTCCCACTCGTCGCCCGGGATCTCCGGAGTGACGGTGAGCCCGGGCGACTCCGCCTCCCCGAACGCGCTGCCGAACAGGTCGTACTGACCGATGGCTTCATTCCGCTTGACGTCCATGAATGACTCGACGGCGTCGGCGTGCACCGCGAGCAGACCCTTGCGGGTGTGCCCCATCGAGTCGAAGGCGCCTGCCTTGATCAGCGACTCCACGACTTTCTTGGTGCAGGCCTGCGGTTCGATCTTGCGGAGGAAGTCGTAGAAGTCGGTGAATCGGCTCTGGGTGGCGCGGCTGCGCCGGATCGACTCGACCACGCCGGCGCCCACGTTGCGCACGGCGGCGAGCCCGAACCGGATGTCGTCCCCGACCGGGGTGAACTGACCCGCGGACTCGTTGACGTCTGGCGGCAGGACCTTGATGTGCTGGCGGCGGCACTCGGCGAGGTACACCGCCATCTTGTCCTTGTCGTCGCCGACGCTGGTCAGCAGCGCGGCCATGTACTCGGCCGGATAGTTGGCTTTCAGGTACGCGGTCCAGTAGCTGACCAGCCCGTACCCGGCGGTGTGGGCCTTGTTGAAGGCGTAGTCGGAGAACGGGACCAGGATGTCCCACAGCGTCTTGATCGCGCCCTCGGAGTAGCTGTTGGCGCGCATGCCGGCGGCGAACGGCTCGAACTCCTTGTCCAGGATCTCTTTCTTCTTCTTGCCCATGGCGCGGCGCAGCAGATCGGCTTTGCCGAGCGAGTACCCGGCCACCTTCTGCGCGATCGCCATGACCTGCTCCTGGTAGACGATCAGGCCGTACGTGTCGTCCAGGATCTCGGCGAGCGGCTCGGCCAGCTCCTGGTGGATCGGGACCACCGGCTTGCGGCCGTTCTTGCGGTCGGCGTAGTCGTTGTGCGCGTTCGCGCCCATCGGCCCGGGCCGGTACAGCGCGAGCACCGCCGAGATGTCCTCGAAGTTGTCGGGAACCATCGAGCGGAGCAGGGAGCGCATCGGCCCGCCGTCGAGCTGGAACACGCCGAGGGTGTCACCGCGGGCCAGCAGCTCGTACGCCTTCCGGTCATCGAGCTCCAGGGTCTCCAGGTTCACCTCGAAGCCCCGGTTGTCCTTGATGCTGGCCAGGCAGTCGTCGATCACCGTGAGGTTGCGCAGCCCGAGAAAGTCCATCTTCAGCAGGCCGACGTTCTCGCAGGCGCCCATGTCCCACTGGGTGATGATCGCCCCGTCCTGGGGGCGGCGCAGGATCGGCGCCACATCGAGCAGCGGGTCCTTGGACAGGATCACCCCGGCGGCGTGCACCCCCCACTGCCGCTTCAGCCCTTCCAGGCCGCGGGCCGTGTCGACCACCTTCTGCACGTCGGGCTCCGACTCGTACAACTGCCGGAACTCGACGGCCTCGCCGTAGCGCTTGTGGCCGGTGTCGAAGATGCCGCCGAGCGGGATGTCCTTGCCCATCACGGCCGGCGGCATCGCCTTGGTGACCCGGTCGCCCAGCGCGTACGGGTAGCCGAGCACCCGGGCGGCGTCCTTGACCGCGGCCTTGGCCTTGATCGTGCCGTACGTGATGATCTGCGCGACCCGCTCCTCGCCGTACCGCTCGGTGGCGTAGCGGATCATCTCGCCGCGCCGGCGTTCGTCGAAGTCCAGGTCGATGTCGGGCATCGAGACGCGTTCCGGGTTCAGGAACCGCTCGAAGATCAGGCCGTGGGCGAGCGGGTCCAACTCGGTGACGCCGAGGGCGTACGCGATGATCGCCCCGGCCGCCGAGCCGCGACCCGGGCCCACCCGGATGCCGACCTCCTTGGCGTGCCGCACCAGGTCCGCGGTCACCAGGAAGTAGCCGGGGTAGCCCATCTGAATGATCACGTCGAGCTCGTAGTCGGCCTGCCTGCGGTGCTCCGCCGGCGACCCGGCGGGAAACCGCGACTCCAGGCCCCGGTGCACCTCTTCGCGCAGCCAGGACTCGGTGGTGTGCCCCTCCGGCACCGGGAACTCGGGCATCAGGTCCCGCGGCGCGAACACCTCCTCGTAGCTGCCGACCCGCTCGGCGACCAGCAGGGTGTTGTCACAGGCCTCCGGGATCTCCCGCCACACCTGGCGCATCTCCTGCGGCGACTTGAGGTAGAAGTCCCGCGCCCCGAACTTGAACCGGTTGGGGT
>WHSM01000128.1 GCA_009380105.1 Micromonosporaceae bacterium | reverse complement strand
CTTTGGCTACGCCCCGGTCACGTAAACGCAAGCCGCTTCACCCACCTGTGCTGGCACCTGGGAGGGAACACGTACTGTTTGCGTGAGCGTACTGTTTGTGTCCGAGGGGGGACTTGAACCCCCACGCCCTAAACTGGGCACTAGCACCTCAAGCTAGCGCGTCTGCCATTCCGCCACTCGGACTTGCGCGGTCTCCACTGTACCTGTCCGGCATCGGCGTCAGCCGAACCGCCAGCGGGTCGCGACCGCACACTTTACACGCTCTCGCGCGGGTGGACCGCAGCGCCTCAGCCTCGCCCGGCGGCCCATCCGACGACGGCCTGGCGAGCACCACGGAAATATGAAACACGCTCTCATCCGCGCCCGATGACTATGGTGTCAGGCCCAGCTTGAATCGCAGCGTTCCTCACCCCCGGGAGCTCTCCGTGCGCACACCCCGACTCCTGATCCTCGCTGTGTCCTCCGCGACCCTGCTCGCCCTCGCCGGCCCAGGCGCGGCCCAGCAGCGGGCGGCCGAGCAGCCCGCCGACGACGCGGACCAGCACGGCACGGTGCTCAACGTGATGCCGCCCGGCCAGTCCGGGACCATCACGGCGACCGACCTCGCCAAGGTGCTCGCCGGGGACCCCGCCGGGCGGGTGGCCGTCGACGGTGAGAACGCGCCGCGCAACTTCGCCGACCAGTGGGAGAGGTACGACGCGCTCAACAGACTCACACCCGAGCAGATCGCGTCGGCCGACCTCACCAGGTACTACAAGCCGGCGACGTTCGGCGTCGCCCCGGCCGACGTGCTCAAGACGGAGACCCCGAAGCAGGGCGTGCGGATCACCTGGGACTCGCACGGCGTGCCGCACATCAAGGGCGAGGCGTACTCGGACGTCACCTGGGGGGCGGGTTACGCGGGGACGAAGGACCGGATGTTCCTGCAGGACGTGCTGCGTCACGCGGGCCGCGCCAGGTCGTCGGAGTTCCTTGGCGCCACCGAGTCGAACATCGCGATGGATCAGTCGGTGCTGCGCAACTCGTACTACACCGAAACGGAGGCGCAGGCCCAGATCGACCGGGTCGCCGACGAGAACGGCGCCGAGGGCCGGAAGTTGAGGGCCGCCGCCGAGGCGTACGTGGCCGGGATCAACGCCGCCCAGGCCGCCATGTGCCCCGCCGGCCTGCCGACCGGGCCGAACTGCCCGGCCGAGTACGCGGCGCTCGGCAAGACCCCGAAGCCGTGGAAGCTGATCGACGTGGTCTACATCGCCGGCCTGGTCGGCGGGATCTTCGGCAAGGGCGGCGGCGCCGAGCATGGCAACGCGCTGCTGCTGCAGCAGCTGCAGAAGAAGTTCGGCGCCCAGCAGGGCGGGAGGGTGTACGAGGACCTGCGCGGCCGCGACGACCCCGAGGCCCCGACCACCACGACGACCCGCTGGCGGTACGGCGGCGGCCCCGTCGACGCGACCCTGCCCGGCGTGGCGTTGCCCGATCCGCGGGGCGCGCCGCAGGCTCCGGGCTCCGGAGCGCCGGTCGGCGACGACCTGCCGCTGCCCGGACTGGACAATCTCCTCACCGGCGAGCCGGCTCCGGCCGGCGGCAAGCTCGACGCTCCGTTCGGGGCGATCGATCTCAACGCGGCCGCGCACGGGATGAGCAACGCGGCGCTGATCGGCGGGCAGCACACGGCCGACGGGCATCCGATCATGGTGGCGGGTCCGCAGACGGGGCAGTTCGCGCCGCAGTTGTGGACCGAGATGGCCCTCGAAGGCCCGGGCTTCAAGGCGCGCGGCGTGGCCTTCGCCGGCACCAGCCTGGTCGTCCAGGTAGGCCGCGGCGTGGACTACGCGTGGTCGGCCACCAGCCCTGGTTTCGACAACGTCGACACTGTGGCGGAGCGGCTCTGCGAGCCGGACGGCTCCCGCCCCACCGTGAACTCCGAGCACTACGTCAAGGGCGGCGAGTGCGTGGCGATGGACCAGCGCACCCACACCCAGACCGCCCTGCCCAACGCCGGCGCGCCGGGCGCGCCGCAGCGGCTGAGCTTCCAGGTGCTGCGCACCCACCATGGCATCGTCCAGCTCCGCACCACCGTCGACGGCGAGCCCGTGGCCCTGACGCACGAGCGGAGCACGTACCACAACGAAGTCGGCTCGATGGTCGGCTTCTCCCGGATGAACAACCCCGACGTGGTGACCGACGCGGCGTCGTTCCAGCGGGCGACACACGAGATCGACTACACGTTCAACTGGTTCTACGCCGACTCGCGGGACATCGCGTACTACGGCTCCGGGCTGCTCCCCCACCGCTCCCCTGACACGCACCTGGATCTGCCGAGGTGGGGCGACTCGGCGTACGACTGGAACGGCTTCCTGTCCTTCGACGAGCACCTGCGGCAGATCAACCCGCCCACCGGGCGCCTGGTCAACTGGAACAACAAGCCCGGCGTCGGGCCCGTCCACGCCGACGACATCTGGGACCAGGCCCCGGTGCACCGCAGCCAGGCGCTGTCCGAGCGCGTCCAGCGGCTGACAGACCGGGGCGGCGTGACCCGCGAGCAGTTGGTCGGCGCCGTGCAGGGCGCCGCTCTGGCCGACCTGCGCGCGGTGAAGACGCTGCCGCACCTGCTGGACGCAGTCGGCGACGCGCCCGGCGCCGGCCTGCTGCGCGCCTGGCTCGCCGACGGCGCGCTGCGCGAGGACCGCGACCGCGACGGCAGCTACTCCCATCAGGCCGCGATCGCGCTTTTCGACGAGTGGTGGGAGTCCGCGCCGGCCGGCGACACGCCGCGCGGCGAGCACGCTGTGGCCAGGGACGTGCTGAGCGGAGGCCTCGGCGCCCTGGTCTACTCGATCCCGCGCGCCCTCGACGACCATCCCCGGGTCGGCAACGGCTCGTCCTGGCTCGGCCCGCCCTGGTACGGCTGGGTGAACAAGGATCTGCGTCAGTCGCTCGGAAAGCCGGTCCGCGGCGAATGGTCGCGCGCGTACTGCGGCGACGGGTCGCTGGCCGACTGCCGGGAGGACCTGCGGACGTCGCTGGCCGCGGCGAGCGACCGGGCGCTGTCGGCCCAGGGCGTCTCCCGGGTCGAGGATCTGACCTACGACAAGCACGCCGACGACACCAGAGCGGTCGCCGCCGGCGTGGTCGGGGTGCGTCCGATCGACTGGCAGAACCGACCCACGTTCCAACAAGTGGCCTGCTTCACCAGCCACCGTTGACCCGGCCTGCCCACTGTCAGCCGTGGCCCCCGTGGCCACCGGCGGGGTTGCCGGGCTTCTGGCCCGGCTCGACCACGACGAACTGGCCCATCATGCCGGCGTCTTCGTGGAACAGCACGTGGCAGTGGTACATGTACGGCGCGTCCGGGTCCGCGTAATCGGCGAACCGCATGATGATCTCGAACCGCACGCTCGGCGGCAGGTAGAGCGTGTCTTTCCAACCGCTCAGGTGCGGAGGCGGCGCGCCGCCGTCCCGGGACACCACCTGGAACTGCACGTCGTGCACGTGGAAGCTGTGCGGCTGCCCGTCGTTGTTGAAGACGCTCCACACCTCGACGGCGCCCTTCTCCACCGTGGTGTCGATCCGGCTCATGTCCATCTTCTCGCGGTTGATGTTGTGGCCCGAGAGCCGGAAGTCACGGCGCTGCGCCGCCTCCGCGGGATCCAGCCGCGGCACGTCGACCAGGCGCTCCGGAACCTCGGGTCGGTCTGCGAGCCGCTTCGCCGCCCGCAGCTGCAGCACGTCGAGAGTGTCGTCGCCGCCGGTGAATCGGCTGCTTAGCGGGTCCAACCCGAGCGGCGGGGGGAAGCTGCGCAGGACGGCGCGCTCCCCCGCGCGCATCGTCACCACGATCTCCGCCCGCTCCCCCGGCGACAGAGCGACCCGCTTGGTGTGCTGCGGGGCCGGCAGCAGACCGCCGTCGGTTCCGACCAGCGCGAAGGGCCGCTCGTCGGCGAAGCCGAAGTCGTACACCCGCGCGGTGGAGCCGTTGAGCAGCCGCAGCCGCACCTGCTCGGTCGTCACGTCCAGGTACGGCGCCACAGTGCCGTTCACCGCGATCGTGTCACCCAGGATGCCGACGCCGCTGGTCTGGCTGGTGCTCTCATCCAGCCGCTCGCCGTCGAACTGCTTGTCCTGCACGAGCACCGGGATGTCGTCGACGCCATACTGACTCGGCAGATCCGCCGAGGAGGTCTTCGGGTCGTCGACGATGAACATCCCGGCCAGGCCCCGGTAGACGTGCTCCGCGGTCTGGCCGTGCGGGTGCGGGTGATACCAGAGCGTGCTCGCCGGCTGGTCGACCCGCCACCTCGGCGACCAGGTCTCACCCGGACGCACCATCTGGTGCGGGCCGCCGTCCATCTTCGCCGGCAGGTGCATGCCGTGCCAGTGCACCGTGGTGTCCTCGGCCAGGCCGTTGCGCACGTTCACCACGACCTGCTCGCCACGTTTGGCGCGCAGCGTCGGGCCGAGGTAGTCACCGTTGAACCCCCACGTCTTCACCGGCCCGTTGCCGAAGTCGTGGCGCCCCTCGCCGGCTCGCAGGTTGAACACCCGCCGACCCTCGCCGTCGACCCGGGACGGGGCCAACGGCGGCACAGCGAGCCGGTTCGAGAAGTCCACCTCGCCGGCGGTCGAGAGCGCGGCGCTCGACCACAGCCAGCCGAACCCCGCGGCGCCGACGCCGCACAGCAGCATCAGGCCGATCACCCCGAACAACAGCACGCGCCGCAGCACCCGCACCGCCACCACTCCTCGAACCTGTTGACCGATCAATGCCGATCCGAGGCTGCCCCCCACCCGGGGCTCCGTCGAGGGTTCCCGGCCGATCCCAGGGGAAGGTCAGGGAAGGCCCTGAGACGCCGGCCGGCGACCGCCGTGCCGGCGTCTCAGGGTCGACTCAGGGTGCTGCTCAGAGTCCGAGGCGCCGGGCGACGCGCTCGGTGTGGAAGTCGCCGTCGCCGAAGGCGAGCGCCGAGGCTGTCGCGTGCTGGTAGAAGAAGCGCAGGTCGTGCTCGGCGGTGAAACCGATCGCGCCGTGCACCTGGTGCCCCAGGGCGCACACCCGCTGGCAGGCCTCGCTCACCCACGCCTTGGCGGCCGACACCTCCATCGTCGCGTCGAGGCCGGCGGACAGCCGCCAGATCGCCTCGTACGCGACGAGCCGGGACCCGAGCACGTCGACGGCCATGTCAGCGCAGTGGTGCTGCACGGCCTGGAACGCGCCGATCGGGCGGCCGAACTGCTGTCGCTGACCGGCGTACTCGACCGTCATGTCGAGCACGCCCTGGGCCCCGCCGACCAGCTCCGCGCAGGTGGCTGCGGCGCCGTACGCGTCGATCGCGTCGGCGACCGCCTGCCCGGCGCCGGGCTCCCCCAACACCCGGTCGGCCGGAACGGTCACCCCGTCGAATCGCACCCGGCACAGCCGGTCGGCGCCGACGACCTCGAGCGGCTCGACGGCGATCCCCGGCGAGGCGGCGGCCACGAGCAGCGCCGTGAGCTCCTCCGCGCCGCCGGCCTGGGCCACGACGAGCAGGTCTTCGGCGACGTGCGCGTACGGCACGAACAACGCCGTCCCGTCGAGCGTGAACCCGTCGCCGCCGGCCGCGGCCGCCACGTCGGAGCCCGCGGCGCCCCACCGGCCCCCCGGCGCCGCGCGGGCGTGGCTCATCACCCGCCCGCGGACGACAGCGCCGAGCCATTCGGCCTTCTGCCGCTCCGTGCCGAACCGGGCGACAGGCATCCCGCAGCACACCACGGTGCTCAGGAACGGGCTCGGCGTCCCCGCTCTGCCCAGCTCTTCGACCAGCAGGCACAGCTCCAGGAATCCGAGGCCGACGCCGCCGTGCGACTCGGGGAAGGCGAGCCCGGTCCAGCCGAGCTCGACCATCTCCTTCCACAGCCCGGTCGAATAGCCCGCCGGATCGTCCGCCACCGCTCTGGCGTCGGCGCTGCCGCGCCGGGCCGCCAGAACCTCGCGGGCGGTGTCCTGGATGAGCTCCTGGTCCCCGGTGAGCGTGAGGTCCATCTCGGGCCTAGCCCTGCGGCGGGATCTTGTCGGAGCGCACCCACACGCCGGGCCGCTCTTCCCAGAACAGCTGCACCAGCACCCCGCCGGCGTGCTTGGGATGGATGAACGTGTGCTTCCAGCGCGCCCCGTCGGTGACGCCTTCCTCCGCGTCGAAGGTCGGGGTCTCATGGTGGGCGCAGGCGGCCATCGCGGCGTCCCAGTCCGCCACCTGGAAGGTCACGTGGTGCACGGCGGTCCCGTTCTTGTCGAGGAACCGCTCGATGAACGAGTCCTCGCCGCGCGGCATGATGATCTCCCAGCAGATCGCCGAGCCGGGGATGTTCAGCACCAGGTCCGCCATGTCGGGGTGCTCGTCGATCGGGGTGCGCCACACCTGCGCGAACCCAGCCAGGTCGGCGTACCACTGGGCGAGTTCGTCGCGCTCGGCGTACGCCTGGCAGATGTGGTCCAGCGCCACGATGCCAAGGGTCGGCCCGTCCGGCGGCGCGGAGTCGGCCGCCACGGCGTCGGAGTCGCCGCACAGCGCCAGACTGCCCGGCCCGCGCAGCCGGAACAGCACGCCGGGCCCGTGCTCCGGCGGCGTCAGGGACGCCTCGATCCAGCCGGGCCCGTCGGTCACGGCGATGCCGCGTTTCTCCAGCTCGGCGCGGGCGGCGTCCAGGTCCGGCACCTCGGCCGCGACGTGGTGGAAGCCGGGACGGCCGCGCTGCTTGTCCAGCACCGCCGCCAGCGGCGAGTCGTCGCCGGACGGCGCCAGCACCTCCCAGGTCTGGCCCCAACTGCCGGGCACTGCCAGACGTGCCCCCTTGACGCCCTGCGCCGGGTTGTCCCAGCTGAGCGTGCGCTGGAAGCCGAACAGCCGCTCCAGTTGCCCCGCCTGCGCCTCCAGGTCCGGCGTGACCTGGGCGATGTGGTCAATCCGGTAAATCCGCATAAGTCCTCCTAGGGTCGGCGCTGCCGGGTCAGCTGGGGTGCGGCTCGATCCAGTCGTAGCCGTACGTCACCAGCTCCTTCACCAGGCGCAGGTTGTACCGGTTCATCGCGGCGATCCGCTCAGCCAGCTCGCCCACCCGCTGGTCGAACTCGTCGGCCGGGTACACCTCGTTGACCAGGCCGAAGTCCAACGCCTGCTGGGCGTCGAGCCGAACCCCGGTGAACAGCATCTGCTTCGCGCGCGCCTTGCCGATCCGCTGCGGCAACCGCTTCACGCCGCCCCAGCCGGGGGCCGAGCCGCCGAACTCCGGCTGGTCCGGGTCCGGGTTGCCGTCCATGAATTTCGGTTGGTACGGCGGCCGCGCCGACAACGTGATCTCGACCAGGCCCACCTTCGCGTTGTCGGACGCGACGATGAAGTCAGCGCCGAGTGCGAGCTCCAGACCACCGCCGACGGCGTAGCCGTGGACGGCGGCGAAAATGGGAATCGACAGCCGCTCCATCATGGCGAAGGTCTTCTCACCGAGGCGGCCCTGCTCGATCCGCTCCTCGCGGGTCAGCCCTTCGGACCAGTCCAGGTCCATGCCCGCGCAGAAGGCGCGCTCGCCGGCGCCGCGCAGCACGGCGACGCAGACGTCTGGGTCGTTGTCGATCTCGGTGAAGACCTGGCGCAGCTCGCTCATCGTGGTGGGAGTGAGCGCGTTGAGCTTGTCCGGGCGGTTGAGCGTGATCCACGCGACCCGCTCTTCGATCTTCACGTCAAGGGACTTGTGCATGTGCTCCTTCTTCCGATGGTGTGCGGGCAATCAGCTCCGGGGCAGGTTCAGGCCCCGGGTGGCGATGACGTTGCGTTGGATCTCGGTGGTGCCGCCGAGGAAGGTGGCGGCCACGGAGTCGAAACGCAGGTGCGTGAACGCGGCCGCCAGTGGCGCGTCCCGGCGTTGCCACAGCGCGGCGAACGGCCCGAACGCCTTGGCTCCGGTACGGGCGAGCCGCTGCGCCAGCTCCGCGCCGAAGAGCTGGTTGACCGACGCCTCGTACCCGGGAACCGCCCCGGAGACCTGCTTGGAGACCGTGTGGCGGGCGAGGTTGTGCAGCACCCGGATCTCGGTGTAGCGCTGCGCGATCTCGTGACGCAGCATGCCGAGATCCTCGCGCAGGTAGCGCTGTCCTTCCTCGCTGCGGACGTAGTCGATCAGCTGCGAGAGCGCCTGCTGGAACTTCACGGTGGCGCCGATGCCGGCCCGCTCGAAGCTCAGCGCGGTCATCGCGACGTACCAACCGCGGTTCTCCTCGCCGACCCGGTTGGCGACCGGGACCCGCGCGTCCTCGAAGAAGATCTCCGCGAACGGGGCGTCTCTCCGGATGTCCTCGATCGGCCGGATCGTCACGCCTGGCGTCTTCGCGTCGACCAGCAGGAACGTGATCCCCCGGTGCTTCGGGTCGGCCTCGGGATCGGTGCGGACGAGGACGAACAGCCAGTCGGCGTGCTGCCCCAGCGAGGTCCACACCTTCTGCCCGTCAACCACATAGTCGGAGCCGTCGCGGACCGCCCTGGTGCGCAGCGACGCCAGATCTGAGCCGGCGCCGGGCTCGGAGAAACCCTGCGCCCAGGTCCGCTCGCCGCGCGCGATCGGCGGCAGATGCTCGGCCTTCTGCTCGTCTGTGCCGTGCTCCAGCAGCGTCGGGCCCAGCAGGAACGCCCCGATGCCGTTCACCGTGGGAACCTGCGCCCGCATCATCTCCTCCTGCAGGATGAACTCCCGCATCGGGGACAGGCCGGCGCCGCCGTGCTCGGCCGGCCAGGCCGGCGCGATCCAGCCCCGCTCCGCGAGCGCCGCCGCCCACGCCCGGGCGCCCTCGCGGCGCGCCGGGTCGTCGCTGCGCCGGTCGACTGGCCAGTTGTAGCCCCACACGTCCTCCGGTTCGAGGCTGTGCTCGGCGTCGAGGTCCGGCGCGTACTCAGCGGGGAAGCTCGCGCGGATGAAAGCGCGCGCCTCCTCGCGGAACGCCGCCTCCTCGGGCGTGTCCTCCCAGTTCATCCCACGTCCTTTCTCGGGGGCGCCTCCCGGTCCCAGGTGCCCGGCGTGATGCCCCGGTCCCCCTCCGCCCGCAGACGGTACTTGGCGATCTTGTCGGTGGGCGTGCGGGGCAGCGCGTCCAGGAACTCGATGTACCGGGGAACCATGAACCGGGGCAGGCGCTCCGCGCAGAACGCCGCCAGCTCGGGCGCCTCCAGAGCGGCCCCCGGGCGCAGCACCACCGCGAGTTTGACGTCCTCGTCCTCGAGCTCGGACGGCACGCCGATCGCGGCGGACTCCAGCACCGCGGGGTGCAGGTTCACCTCGCACTCCAGGTCGAAGGCGGAGATGTTCTCGCCCCGCCTTCGGATCGAGTCCTTCATCCGGTCCAGGAAGTAGAAGTAGCCGTCGGAGTCCCGCCATACCCGGTCGCCGGTGTGGAACCACATGTTGCGGAAGCATTCGGCGGTCGCTTCGGGCGCGCCGTAGTAGCCGGTCGTGATCACGTACGGCTGCTTGGGCCGCAGCACGAGCTCGCCGGACTCGCCCGGCCCCACCTCGCGGTCGCGCTCGTCGACGACAGCGACCTGGAAGCGCTCCTCGTTCGCCGTGCCGCAGGAGCCCACCCGCCACTGGCCGTACGGGCTGCCGGCGCCGATGCCGGCCTCGGTGCTGGTGTACGTCTCCACCGACCGCACCCCGAAGCGTTCCCGCATCGGCTGGTCGAGCGCCGACTTGCCCATGTAGAACATCTCCAGCGGGTGGTCGGAGTCCCGCGGGGTCGGCGGCTGGTTGAGCAGGATCGGAATCATCGAGAACACGCTCATCGCCACCTGGGCGCCGAAGTGGCGCACGTCGTCCCAGAACCGCGAGGCGCTGAAGCGCTCCACGATCGCGATGGAGCCCCCGGACAACAGCGCCGACATCATCCCGTCCCACAGCCCGGCGGCGTGGAACAACGGCAGCGGGCAGTAGCTGGTCTTGCCCCAGCGGTCCAGGTAGTTCAGAGAGTCGTACGCGCAGGTCAGGGCCAGGGCGTGGGAGCACATCGCGCCCTTGGACGGCCCCGTGGTGCCCGAGGTGTACATGATCGCCAGCAGGTCGGAGAAGGCGATGTCGGCGCGGGGCTCGTCGTCGCCGTGCGACAGCAGGTCCGAGAACGGGGCCGCGGGCTTGCCGAGCACGTGCAGCGGCTCAGTCGCCTCGTGGGTCCGCACGATGACGCGACCGAGGCCGGACAGCCGGGCCGTCAGCGGCTGCAGCCGGTCCAGGTACGCCGCGTCGATGATCAGCGTCGAGGCGTCAGAACTGGTGAGGACGTGGCGGAGCATCTCGCCGCGGTGGTTGGTGTTGACCGGCACCGCGACCGCGCCGAGCCGCGCCAGGGCGAAGACCGCGTGCACGATGTCGGGACCGTTGGGCAGCATCACCGCCACGTGATCGCCCCGGCCGACCCCCTGCGCGATCAACCCCTGCGCCACGCGGTTGGCCATGGCGTCGACCTCGCCGTAACTGAGCTCGCCCTCGCGGAACTTGAGGAACGGCTCGGTCCGGCAGGCTTGAGCCTGTGCCGAGAGGATCTCACCGAGGACGAAACTCTCTAACTTCTCTTCACGCATCCACACCTCCGGCTCGAGTCTCGTCGTTGACGGCCGAGCGCCCGTTCCCGCGGGGGACGAGACGGGCGCATCAACTCCATACGAGCACGTATTCAAGATCGTTCACAAGGGCTGGCGAGCGGGCGAGGAGACG
>WHSM01000364.1 GCA_009380105.1 Micromonosporaceae bacterium | reverse complement strand
TCCACGCCGCCCGGCAGCTCGCCACCCGGGACGCAGAACGCGGTGCGCACGCCGCCCACGCCGACCGCGACAGCGGCGACGCCGGCCGCGATGACGCCGAGCGCCGCCACGCTGAGCAGCACCCCGCGCCGAGTCGCCGACCCCGGAGCCAGGAACAGGTCGCACACCAACACCAGCACGGCGGTGCCGGCCGCGAGGTACGCCGGCAGCAGCGCCACATGGTCGATCGCCTGGATCACGCGGACCCTCCCGGGAGACGCGCCGTCATGGGATCACCCTCATCAGCGCCTCGACCGGGCTCTGCGTCAGCCACAGCACCAACCCGGGGACCAGTCCCAGCGCCAGCGCGAGCACCACCAGCGGCCCCCACGCGACCAGCTCGCCGACCGCCACGGGACCGCACTCGGCCGCCACTACCGCGCCGGACGCGGGCCCGTGGGTCACCTGCCGCAGCAGCCGCAGGAAGTACGCCGCCGTCACGGCCGCGCCGATCGCGGCGAGCACACCCAGGACCATCCAGAACCCGCCCCCGAGCCCCAGCGCCGCGTAGATCGAGAACGCCTCGCCCCAGAACCCGGCCAGACCCGGAAGGCCGAGGGACGCGATCGCGGCGTACCCGAGAATCCCGGACAGCAGCGGCATCCGCTCCCGCAGCCCGCCCAACTCGGCCAGGTCACCGGTGTGGAAGCGGTCCTTGATCGCCCCGGCGAGGAAGAACAGCAGTCCGGTGATCACGCCGTGGGCGATGTTGCCGATCAGCGCGGCCTGGAACCCGGTGGCGGTCAGCGTCGCGATGCCGAGCAGCACGAACCCCATGTGGCCCACCGAGGAGTACGCGATCAGCCGCTTCAACTCGGTCTGCGCCAGGCACACCAGGGAGCCGATGAGGATCGCCGCGACGGCGAGCACCCCGAGCGCCGGGGCCAGCGCCTCCGCTCCGGCGGGCACGACTCCGGCGACCCGGATCAGGCCGTACGTGCCCATCTTCAGCAGCACCCCGGCCAGGATGACCGACCCGACGGTCGGGGCCTCGGTGTGCGCGTCCGGCAGCCAGGTGTGCAGCGGCCACAGTGGACTCTTCACGGCGAACGCCAGCGCCAGCAGTGTGAACGCGGCGATCTGCACGCCTCGGGCGATGCCGTCGCCGCCGGCGGCCGACAACTCCACCAGGTCAGCGGTCCCGGCAGCGGCGGCCACCGTGAACACGCCGACCAGCAGCAGCACGGATCCGAGCAGCGTGTACAGCACGAACTTGCGGGCCGCGTGCCGGCGGTTGGGGCCGCCCCAGTCGGCGATCACCGCGTACATCGGGAGCAGGACGACCTCGAAGAACACGAAGAACAACACCAGGTCCAGGGCCATGAAGACCCCGAGGATCCCGACTTCGATCACCAGCAGGAGGGCGAGAAGGTTCTTGCCTCCGCCACATTCAGGTTCTTTCCAGAGGGTGTACGCGCAGCAGAGCAGCGTCAGCAGCGTGGTCAGCGCGACGAGGGGCCAGGAGATGCCGTCCACTCCGATGTGGAACCCGAGGTCCAGGCCGGGGGCCCACTCCAGGTCGACCTCGTGCCAGGGCCGGATCACGGGCTCGCCGTAGGAGAACCAGGTCCGGTCGCCGAGGATCAGCCCGAAACTGGTGAGGAACGCCAGACCGGCGGCGACCGTGGCGACCACGCGGGCGGCGAAGCCGAGCCGATGCGGCATCGCGCCGGCCGCGATCGCGCCCAGCGCCGGGATCGCCAAGGTGGCTACCAGCAACACGCTCATGCCCACACCCCCGTGACCACAGCGGCGACGCCGAGCAGGACGGCGCCGAGCAGCGCGGCTGTCGCGTACCCGGGAAGTCCCACCCGGTGCGCGGCGGCGACCAGACGGCCCAGGCGCAGCGCCCCGGCGCCGGTCCCCTCCACGGCGCCGTCGATGAGTTGCTCGTCCGCGCGGCGGGTCGCCCGCGCGAGGGCGCGCGCTGGGCGTACCACCAGAAAGTCCTGGACCTCGTCGAGGAAGAAGGCACGGGCGAACGTCGTGCGCGCCGGCCCCAGGGCGCGCGCCGGATCGGCGGCGGTGTCGCGCCGCCACGCGACCCACGCGCCGGCCGCCCCGAGCACGGTGAGCGCCAGCACGACCACGGTCAGCCCCGGGTCGAACCGCGGCAGGAACGCCACCCAGCTCGGCGCCTCGGCCAGCGGCGCGTACGCGAACCGGCCGCCGCCGTCCGTCACTGCGTCACCGGCGGGCCAGAGGGCCACCACGAGACCGAGCACCACGCTCGGCACAGCGAGCGCGAGCAGCGGCCAGCTCATCAGCGGCGCCGGGTCGTGCGGGGAGAACTCGCCCCGCCGGTCGCCGAAGAACGTGCGCAGCCAGAGGCGGGTGGCGTACCAACCGGTGACCAGGACCGTCACCAGACCGCTCAGCAGCACCAGCCACGCCGCCCACGACGGCGTCGGCGCCCCGGCGGGTACCGGGCCGAACCAGCCGCCGGCGCCCGGCAGGCCGCTTTCGGAGGTGACCCGCTCGCCGTGGGCCGCGGCTTCCCAGGCGGCGCCGAGCACGCTCTCCTTGCTCCAGAACCCGGCGAACGGCGGCAGCCCGACCAGCGCCGCGAGCCCGGCCGTCATGGTCCAGAACGTCACCGGGCCGGCCCGCCACGAGCCGCCCATGCGGGACATGAGGTTCGAGCCGACCGCGTGGATCACCGCGCCGGCCGCGAGGAACAGCAGCGCCTTGAACGCCGCGTGGCTCAGCAGATGGAACGTCGACGCCGCCGCCGAGCCGACCGCGAGCGCCGCCGCCATATAGCCGATCTGGCTCACCGTGCTCCAGGCGAGCACCCGCTTGATGTCGTCCTGCGCGGTGGCGGCGAGGGCGCCGAGCAGCATGGTGATCGCGGCGGAGATCGCGAGCGCCGCCAGCGCCACCGGAGAGGCCAGGTACAGCGGCAGCAGCCGGCCCACCACGTACACGCCGGCCGCGACCATCGTGGCGGCGTGGATCAGCGCCGAGATCGGGGTCGGGCCCGCCATCGCGTCCGGCAGCCAGGTGTGCAGCGGGAACTGCGCGCTCTTGCCCGCCACGCCGGCGAGCAGCAGCAGGCACGCGGCTGTCAGCGTGACAGCGCCGATCTCGCCGCCGGAGGCGGCCGCCAGCACGTCGTCGATGCGGAAGCTGCCGACGGCCAGACCCAGCAGCACCACGCCGATCCAGAATCCGACGTCGCCGACGCGGGTCACCAGGAACGCCTTCACGGCGGCGGCGGGCGCTTCCGGCAGGCGGCGGTCATGGCCGATCAGGAGGTACGAGCAGATGCCCATCACCTCCCAGCCGACCAGCAGCTGCACCAGGTCACTGGCGACCACGACCGTGAACATCGCCGCCGTGAACAGGCTCACCTGGGCCGCGTACGGCCCGTACCGCTCGTCGTCGTGGAGGTACGTCACCGAGTAGACCTGCACCGCCGTCGCGACGGCGCCGACCGCGATCGCGACCAGCGCCGCGATCGCGTCCACGCGCACCCCGACCGTGATGTCGACGTCGATGAAGCTCACCAGGGTGAACTGGCCGGCCGCCGGCCCGGACAGCGCCAGCAGCACAGCGGCCAGCAGCGTGAAGCCCGTCGAGCCGACGCCGAGGATCGCGGCGGCGCGGCGCGACCGCAGCGGCAGCACCAGCCCGGCGAGAGCGGCGGCCAGCGGCACGAGCGGCAGCGACGCCGCGAGGAGCGTGGTGGTCATCGCGCTCCCACCTGGTCGGGCCCGGTCTGGGCGGAGCCGGGCTCCGGCATCGGCTCCGCGCGTGGCAGGACAGTGCCCTCGCCCGCGTCGATGCTGTCGGTGGCGACAGTGCGCCGCAGCCGGTAGAGCTGCAGCACGATCGCCAGACCGACGCCGATCTCGGCGGCGGCGATCACGATCACGAACAGCGCGAACACCTGGCCTGAGTGCGGCAGGCCCACGATGGTGGCGTCGGCGGTGACGAGCACCAGGTTCACGGCGTTGAGCATCAGCTCCACCGCCATCAGGAGCAGCACGGCGTTGCGGCGCACCAGGACGCCGTACCCGCCGATGCCGAAGAGCAGGGCGGCCAGGACGTACGGGATGACCGGATGCATCAGCGGCCCTTCCCCGCGCTCACGTCGGGGCGGGACACCACGATCGCGCCGACCAGAGCCGCGAGCAGCAGCACCGAGAGCACCTCGAACGGCAACACCCATTCCCGGAAGACCGCCTCGCCGATGCGCTCGGCGGTGCCCGGCTCGGGCAGCGTCACAGTCGTGAGGCGGTACGCGTCGACGAGCAACGCCGCGAGCCCAGCCCCGGCGCCCGCGCCGATCAGGAGCGCCGGCCCCCGCCTACGGTCGAGGTCCTCGCTGGGGCCGATCGGCGCGCGGGTGAGCATCACGGCGAAGAGCAGCAGCACCACCACGGCGCCCACGTACAACAGGATCTGCACCCACGCGACCAGCTCCGCGCCGAGCACC
>WHSM01000539.1 GCA_009380105.1 Micromonosporaceae bacterium | reverse complement strand
CTTGGCGAACACGTCCGAGCCGTCGTCGAGCGTGAGCCGCTCCGCGTCGCAGATCGAGCCCCCGGACACCGGCGTGGTGCGGATCCGCTGGTGCTTGAGGAACGTCGGCAACTGGTTCGGGTGCGCCCGCAGGTACGCCAGGTCCACGCTCGGACGGTAGCAACTCGCGGTGGGGAGACCAGGCGTGACGGCGGTGTCGGGCCTCGCGTTGTGGCGAGGTTTCGCTGCTTGCCGCGCCGTGAAGCAACGAGTAAGCGACAAACCGTGGCGCGAAGGCGTCGGCGCGGATGCGCCGAATGCGGTATGCATGACCCTATGGCTGACACCGTGCCAGGGACCGACGTGGTCGTGACGATTCGCTCGTACCGGCCAAGTGACCATCAGGCCTGCCGAGCGCTCTGGGCTGAGATGACCGAGCAACATCGGCGGCTCTACTCCGACGAGTCGATCGGCGGCGCCGATCCGGGGGCGGCGTTCGAGGAGTACCTGACGCGCCTGGACCTGTCCGGGATGTGGGTCGCCGACCACGCCGAGGACGGAGTCGTCGGATTCGTCGGCCTGGTGCTCGCCGACCAGGCCGGCGAGGGCGAGGTCGAGCCGGTCGTGGTGAGCGAGCGGCACCGGCACCACGGAGTGGGACGGGCGCTGTTGGGCAAGGTCGCCGACGAGGCGCGGCGACGGCAGCTCAGCCACCTGTCCGTGTCGCCCGTGAGCCGCAACCTGGACGCCGTCCGCTGCCTGCACAGCGTGGGGTACACGGTGCTGTCGTCGGTGACGCTCAGCCTGGACGTCCGCGACCGTAGCCACGACTGGCAGGAGGGGCTGGAACTGCACGGCCTGCAGTTCCGATACTGATTTTCCTGGGTACGAGCCTGCGCCGCTCTCACACGACGGGCTGATCTCGCGCTGTTGGCCGGTCAGGCCCGGGTCGGCGGTGCCTGTGGAAATTGACGCCCGAGAAGGTGTTAATCGGATAATCGGGACGTTCCGCCCGGGATGATCGGCCGAGTGCCTGTGGACAGAGCGCGTGTCATCCACAGGCTGAGAATTCGCTCTAGCCGCCCCGACGCGCCCTGTCGCAGGGTTCTGGCCATGGCCCACACATCTTCGTCAGCACTGGCGCGCATCGAGCTGCACACGCCCGCCGATCTGCTCGCCGTCGTGCCGTACCTGCTCGGTTTCCACCCGGCCGACAGCCTGGTGGTGGTTGGCTTCGAGGGGTCGCGGCTCCTGTTCGCCATGCGAGGCGACCTGCCCGGAGAGGACCGCGCCGACGCCTGCCGAGGCCTCGCCAGGCGCCTCGTCGACGTCACCGGCGAGCGTCGCGTCGACGGCATCGTGGTGGTCGCGTACGGGTCGAGGTTTCACGTGGACCCGGTGATTCCGACTCTGCTCACGGCGATCGAGTCGAGCGGGTTCGTGGTGCGGGAGGCGCTGCGCGTCACCGACCGGCGCTACTGGTCGTGGTTCTGCCACGACTCGTGGTGTTGTCCGCCCGACGGGGTGCCCTTTGATGAGCACAGCAGTCCCGTCGCCGCAGCCGCGACCGTGGCCGGCAGGGTGGCGCTGCCCGACCGGTCCAGCCTGGAGCGGCAGATCGAGCCGGTCACGGGCGCCGCCCGGGAAGCGATGACCCGCGCCACGGATCTCGCCGAGAAGCGGCTCTGCGAGAAGCTGGAGTCCGGCGACCTCCGGGCGGTGCGGCGCCGCCTGGTGCGTGAAGGCGTGCGGCGGCTGGACGTCGCGGAGCGTCACCGCAAGCGAACGCTCACCGACGACCAGGTGGCATGGCTGTCGCTGCTGCTGTTGTTCCCCGAGGTCTCCGAGGTGGCGCTGCGACGGGTGGTGGGGCGCGCGGACTCCTCGGAGAGCGCCGCGGATCTCGCCCTGTGGACCGACGTGACGCGTCGGGCAGAGCCGGAGTTGTCCGCGCCGGCCGCGACGCTGGTGGCGTACGCCGCGTGGCGGGGCGGCGACGGAGCCCTCGCCGGCATCGCGGCGCACCGCGCGATGAACGTGGCGCCGGAGTACGCGCAGGCCCGGATCATCGCCGCGGCCGTGGCGAGCGGCGTCGAGCCGGGAAGCTTCAGTCCAGGTTGACGCGATGTGGGTGGGTGTAGATGTTCATCCGGCCTTCGCGGAGAAAGCCGACCAGGCTCATCCCCGACTCCTCGGCGAGATCGACAGCCAGGGTGCTCGGCGCCGACACCGCCGCCAGCATCGGAATCCCCGCCATCGACGCCTTCTGGACGAGCTCGAAACTGGCCCGGCCGCTCACCAGCAACAGCCGCCCGCGCAGCGGCAGCTGCCCCTGGCGCGCGGCGTCGCCGATCACCTTGTCCACGGCGTTGTGGCGACCCACATCCTCACGCACGCTGATGACGCCTCCGTCGCGGGTGAACAGACCCGCGGCGTGCAGGCCCCCGGTGCGCGCGAAGACCCGCTGGG
>WHSM01000193.1 GCA_009380105.1 Micromonosporaceae bacterium | reverse complement strand
GGCAAGCACGATGTGGCTGCGTGTTCTACCCATCACCAACCCAACGAGTGACTACAGGCGAAGGTGACACTACTATGCGTAGTCACATCGTCGAAGGATCTCGGGACTCAAGTCGCCGGGAAGATCGCGCGGGCGCGCCAGGACAGGCCGTCCATGCCGGGCCCGCTGACCTTGATCCGGGGGCCTGAAGGCGCGCCGCCAGCCCACCTCATTCGGTAGAGCGCGCCGTCCAGGCGGCTGACGTAGAGATAGCCGCCGGCCGCGAACAACCCGCCCGCCACGTCGGCGAAGCCCGAGCTGACCAATGTGAACCGCTGCGCCCCGACCGCGCCGCTGGACGGGGTGAACCAGCGCCAGTAGATCCCGCCGAATCCCGTCCGGGTGTAGTACAGGCGGCCGGCGTGGTAGAACATCCCGGTCACCGTGGCCAGCTCGGCGCCGTAGAAGTCCGGCGCGACTCCCTCGTACGTGCCGCCCTTGCCGTGGGAGACCTGGTCCCAGTCCGGGCGCACGCCGTCGTGGTCGTGGTAAGGGTCCACCAGCTTCGCGGCGCCCCAGGACGACCCGTCGAACCCGCGCCGCCGCAACTGGCCGTCGCTCATCCCGTAGAACAGCTCGTCGCCGACCCAGAAGCCGCCGCGAGCCTCCCGCCAGTCGACGCCTCCGGACGACTCCAGCGGCTGGCTCCGCGTCACCTGGCCGGGGCCGCTGTAGTAGCGGGCGCGCACGTCGCGCTCGACCCCCTCGGCCGCCAGGTAGACCGGGCCGGGCAGCCCGGCAGTGTGCGCCGGCGGCACCGGCGCGCCCCCGGAGAGCGGGAAGAACCCGATCCGCTTGCGTGGGTACTGGTAGTTGCCGAGGTAGGCGGTGTCGTACCCGAGCCAGAGGCCGCCGGGCGTGGCGAGCAGCTCCGTGACGCCGTACCCGCGCGGGTTGCGCCCTGGATTCCAGGTGTACGGCAGCCCGTTGGCCGGATCGAGCGCGGCGATGCTGGCCCGGCCGACGGCGCCGGGCTGCGCCGAGTCCCGGCCGGTCGGGTTGTTGAGCCAGCGGAAGTGGCCGCCGACGTACACTGCCTGCTCGGTGATCGCGGCCGACAGGAAGGTGTCCCCGCCGGAGGCCGCGGTCCAGGTCGGGGTGCGGCCCGCGCCGCTCGCCGTGGCCGACCAGCGACTCGCGGTGTCGCACAGCGTCCCGGGGTGGATCCCTCCGGTGGTGACCACGACGAAGTAGCTCCCGTCCGGGGAGTACGCCACGTCGCGCACCCAGGAGTCGAACGACCTCGAACTGCAGGCCGGCTTGAACGCGTCGGTCTGCCAGCCGGAAACCACCGCCGCGAGCCCGCCGGTGTCGATCACGACGATCTGGTTCCGGTCGAGGCCGTTGGCCTTGCGGAAGTTGCCGATCACCACGAGCCGGCCGCCGTTCGGGGCGAGCGCGAGCTTCGCCGCGCCGACCGCGCCCTTGGCGCCGGAGCCGTTCCAGTTGTGGTGCTCGATCAACGCGACGGTCAGGAAGCTGGTGAGCGCGCCGGTGCTGCGGTTCAGCGACGCGAGGCCCTTGCGCGTCTTGCCGCCGACGGCCGTGAACGTGCCGCCGATCAGGAGACGGTTGGAGCCCTGGGCTACCAGGTCGCGCACGTGGCCGTTCATCGAAGGCGGGGCGAAGCTCGGGATCCGGGCGCCGGTGCTGGTGTTGACGAGCACCACACCGCGGCGAGCGACGCCGTTGACGTGCTTGAAGGAGCCTCCGGCGAAGACGCTGCCGCTCAGCCCGGCCACCAGGGCGCGCACCTCGCCATCGAGCGTGGGCCTGAAGCCGGAGTCCACTTTGCCGGTCGCCTTGTCGAAGGCGAAGAGGTACTTCCGATCGAGCAGCGTGCTGCTGCCCGGGCTCGCGACCTTGGTGAAGCTGCCGCCGACGACCACCTTCGCGCCGAGGTCGGCGATGGCGTAGACCCGGCCGTCGGCGATCTGCGGCGTGTGCCACGACGGCACGGTCCGCACGAGCCGGTCGTGGCCAGGGGCGGCGAGGGCCGGGCTCGCGCCGGGGACAGTGACGAGCGCGGCGGCGAGCGAGGCCGACGCGACCAGGGACAGGAGGCGCACCTGTGGCTCCATGACTCGAAGGGGTGGCCCCGCGTCCGGTCGGGGCGTTCTGGGTGGCGTGCCTGTTCGGGTGGTTCGCCGGTTATCCCCTGCAGGTGGAGAATCCGCCGGCGGACAAACGGGTCATGACTCACAGCAATCATCTGATTACGCTTCATAGCAGAGCATCCACTTATGGACATGTCTACGACTTAGTCGGGAAATGGACCGTTCAGACGAGCCCCGGTACTACTTGTGGTCATCCGACCACGTACCGTTTGGGCAGTGTCTGAAAGATTGGCGAGTGCCCCATGTTGTCCGGCGACTACAGTCCCAGTCCCATGCAGATCCCCGCACGGCACGACCAGCCGGCCACACGCCTGCCCGAGCGCCCGAGCTACGACCTGGCCGACTACCTCGGCGTGTTCCGGCGCGGCTGGTGGCTGCTGCTCGCCGGCCTGCTGATCGGGCTCGCCGGCGCCGTCGGAGTCACCTCGCTCCAGACAAAGGCGTACGAAGCATCCACGTCGGTGCTGGTGCTGCCGACCGGCTCCCCGGACCCGGAGCTGTCCGGGAGACGCAACAACCGGACCGCCATCAACCTCGACACCGAGGCGCAGCTCGTGGGCTCCATGGCCACCGCCGCCGTCGCCCGAAAGCTGCTGAAGTCCTCCCAGCCGCCGGCCGAGTTGCGCCGCGCGGTGTCCGTCACGGTGCCCCCGAACACGGCGATCCTGGAGATCACGTACGAGGCCGGCTCCCCCCAGGCGGCCCGCGCCGGCTCGCACGCCTTCGCCGAGGCGTACCTCACCAATCGCACCGACAGCGCCGAAGCCGAGCGGGATCGGCAGGTCTCGGCGCTGCAGACCCAGATCAAGGGCGTGCAGAAGCAACTCAAGGACGTCACCGCCAAGCTCGACGCCCGCGCCGCCCAAGGGCCGGACCAGTCCAGCAACAGCTACCTCGGCGCCCAGCAACAGCACCTCTCCACCCAGCTCAACACGCTCACCAGCCGACTCAACGAGCTGCGGGCCAGCGCCGCGAGCGGCGGGCGGATCATCAGCGAGGCCCAGCTGCCCGAGTCCCCCGCCCGCCCTTCCTCCCTGCTCAACCTCGCGGCCGGGCTGATGCTCGGCCTGCTGCTCGGCGTCGCCGCCGCCCTCGCCTGGCGGCACGCCGACCGTCGCGTGGCGCGCGGCGTCGACGTGACCCGCCGCGCCGGAGTGCCGTTGCTCGCCGAGCTGAGCGACCGGCAGGCCGCCGGCTCCGCGTCCGGGGTCGACCCGGTGTTCGGGGCGTTCACCCCGGCCGGGCGCCTGTTCTCCCGGCTCCGCAACGAGGTGGTGGCGAGCCTGGAGTCGGGCCGGCCGGCCGTCGTCGTGGTGACCGGCGCCTGCCGGGGATCCGCCGGCCCCACGCTCGCCGCGAACCTCGCCGTCGCGTTCACCCGGGCCGGCAACGATGTCGCTCTGGTGTACGCCGACATCCCCGGCGCCACGGAAGACGCGGGCCGCAGGCTCTTCGGGGCGCCGGCCGCCCCAGGGCTCTCCGAAGTGCTCGCCGGCCGGGTGGCGCTCCACGAAGCGCTCGCCCCCGCCGCCCGGCACCACAACCTGCGGATCCTGCCGGCTGGAAGCACCGCCACCGCCGCCGGGCTGCTGCAGGCCGAGACGGTCCGGGAAGCCCTGTCCTCCCTGCGGAGCCGAGCCGAGTACGTCATCGTGCACGCGCCGTCCACTGCGGAGAGCGCCGACGCGCAGAGCCTCGCCATCCACGCCGACGCGGTGCTGCTCGCCGTCGACCTCGGACGCGCGACCGATCTCGACGTCGCCGACGCGGCGGAGCAACTGCGCCGCGTCGGCACTCCACTGCTGGGAGCCGTGGCGCTGGCGCCGGTCACGCCGCCCAAGCGCTCCATGTGGGCCACGCGCTCCACGCGCGCCCCGTCGCCGAAGCTGAAGGCCCGCACGGCAGCGGAAGCACGCGCCGCCGAGGCGCCGACCATGGTGCTGCCCCGGATCAGCGAGGAGACCGACCCGGACGCCGACCGCGAACCCGACGGCGACTCCGACCGCGACTCCGAACTCGCGGGAGACCCCGACGACGAGACCGGGTCGGAGTCCCGCGACCACCCCGCGCCGAGGCGCAGCAGGGAGCCGGTGGGCGTCGGATCGTTGGTGCGCAAGGCGTACCGGCGAAAGGCGCGCCGCCGTTGAACCTCACCGTGACGCCGCCCAGCGGCGCGGTGAGCGGACCGGCGTCCGGGCCGGGCTTCGCCGCCGCGCGGCCGCGTTTCCTGCCACTGCCGCCGGCGTGGCCGCTGACCGCGCTCCTGCTGCTCTACCCGCTGTGGTGGCTGCTCGGCCTGGGCGTGTTGATCTTCCCAATCCTGGCGGCGCCGATGGCGCTGCACCTGCTGCGCCGCCGACCGCTTCGGGTGCCTCCCGGCTTCACGCTGTGGCTGCTGTTCCTCGCCGTGGTGGTGGTCAGCCTGGCAGCGCTGGGGCACGATCCGCCCGGCACCGTGGCGGGCAGCGCGCTCAGCCGGATGCCCGCAGCGGGGCTGCGGCTGGTCGAATACGCCTCGTTGACAGTGCTCCTGCTGTACGCAGGCAACCTCCGCCGCGCCGAACTCCCGCAGCGACGGCTGATCGGACTGCTGGCCTGGGCGTTCCTCCTCACCGTGGCCGGCGGCGTCGCTGGGCTGCTCTGGCCCCATCTGGAGCTCACCTCGCCGATCGAGTTGCTGCTCCCCGACCGGTACGCGAACAACAACTTCGTGCGAGCGCTGGTGCACCCGTCGGTGGCGCAGATGCACGAGTTCCTCGGCTACCCGTCGCCGCGCCCGGCCGCCCCGTGGGGCTTCACCAACATCTGGGGCAACAACCTCCTCATCCTGGTGATCTGGTTCGTGGTCGCCGGGTGGGCGCTGGCCACTCGGCGCTGGCAGCGCGCCGCCACGGTCGCGGTGCTGGCGATCTCGGTGATCCCGGTGGTCGTGTCCCTGAACCGCGGCCTCTGGCTCGGGCTCGCCGCGGCCGCGTGCTACGTCGCGGTGCGGCTGGCGCTGCGGGGACGGATGTTCCCCATCGGCGCGCTCGCGGTCGCCGCGGCCGGGACCATGCTGCTGATCACCGTCACGCCGCTCGGCGACCTGGTCAGCCAACGCCTGGAGCACGGCCACTCCAACGACATCCGGATGTACACCACGCAGCAGGCGCTGTCCGGGATCCAGCACTCGCCGGTGATCGGTTTCGGCAGCACCCGCAACACGCTCGGCAGCAACTCCTCGATCGCGGTCGGGGCCAGCGCCGCCTGCGACAACTGCGGCAACCACACCATCGGCAGCAACGGGCAGATCTGGCTGGAGCTGTACGCGCACGGCCTGCTCGGCGCCGGGCTCTACCTCGGATTCTTCTGCTACGCGCTGTGGCACTTCCGACGCGACCACAGCGTGATCGGGATCGCGGCGTCGACGGTGCTGGCGCTGAATCTGCTCGCGTCGGCGTACTACAACACACTGATCACGCCGCTGGCGTTCACATTCCTGTCGTACGCGGTGCTGTGGCGCCAGCACCAACCGGACGCCGAGCCGCCCATGCCGCCGCCCGCCGAGCCGCTCCGGCTGGGGCCGACGCCGCGAGAGGCGACCCGATGACGCAGACGCTTCCAACGGCCGCCCTCGCCGGGAACCGCGCCGAGCACCTGGCCGAGGTTCTGACAGCCCTCTACCCACCGCCGTGCCGCATCTCGTACGACGACGACCGGCCCGTCGACGGCGAGGAACTGCTCGCCGAGTACCGGATCGTGCCGAGCCTGCGCCGGCCCCGGCTCCTGGTGCCGTCGTGCCGCCGGCTGGCCGCCGCGGGGCTGCGCTCGGCCGGCCGTCGCAACTCCCGGGGCGGGCGACTGGCCGTGGCCCTGGGCGCGGTGGGGCTGACGGTTCCGGGAGCCGCGGACCTGCTGCTGCGCGACGTGATCCGGGTGCACGGCCCGCCCGGCGCCGACTGTTTCGGCCGGTACGCCGAGCACGCGCTCGGCGACCGGGCCCGCAACCTGGTCATCCACATCGGCGGGGCGGCGCGCGCGAACCGCAAGCCCGTGGCGGCGTTGCTGGACCGGGCCGGCCACCCGACCAGCTACGCCAAACTCGGCGTCGGGGAGCTGTCCCGGGTCCTGGTCATCAACGAGCGCGTGGCGTTGGGCGCCCTGGCCGGGGCGGGGCTGCGCCACACTGTCGTGCCGGACGTGGTGCACGCGGGCGGATGGCGCGGCCAGGAGGTGCTGGTGCAGTCGGCACTGCCGGTGCACCAGCCACCCGGCGCCGGCTCCGACGCGCCGGTGCTCGCCCTCGCCATGGCGGAGGTGGCCCAGAGCCAGGGCGGGTCGCGGGGACGGCTCGCGGAGTCGGCGTACTGGTCCGGGCTGCGTGTCCGGATCGCGGCAGCGGCGGACCCGGGGCCGCTCGCCCACGCCGCCGAGTCGCTGCTGCGCATCGCTGGCGAGGTGCCGCTGTCGTACGGCGCCTGGCACGGCGACTGGACGCCGTGGAACTGCTGCCGCGTCGGTCAGCGGATGCTGGTCTGGGACTGGGAGCGGCACGCCGCCGGGGCGCCGCTCGGATTCGACGCGCTGCACTACCGGCTGGCCGCGCGGCTGGCCGGGAGTCGCCGGTCGCGCGGCCGCGTCGAGCCCGGGCGCCTGCTGCACGAAGAGTTGCTCGACGCTCCGGAGTCGCTGGCGCCGTTCGGGGTCTCCGCGCGGGAGGCACGTGTCACGACGGCGCTGTACGTGGTGGAGATCGCCGCCCGTTACCTGTCGGATGGCCAGCACAACCCGGCGGCGGTCGCCGTCACCCAGCACCTGCTGCCGAGGGTCGCGCGCGAGTTGCTCGCCGCGCTCACCCGCGAACTCCTTCCGGCGCTGCGCACGCACCTGCTCGCGCGTCTGTCCCCCACGTCGGCGCGCCCCGAGACTCCGGCATCGGCCCCCGCCCCGGCCGCCGACGGAGAGGAATCACGGTGATCGCCGCCCCGCCGACGGTCAGGCGCGTCGTGCAAGCCGGCTCGCGCACGTTCGGGCGGCTCACCTGCCACGCTCGGATGCTGCCGGGCTTCCTGATCGTGGGCGGCCAGCGGTGCGGCACCACCTCGATGTACCGGGCGCTCGCCCAGCACCCCGCGATCCTGAAACCGGTGCTGCACAAAGGCGTGCACTACTTCGACACCGCGTACCACCGGGGCTGGTCCTGGTACCGCGCCCACTTCCCGCTGTTGCGCACCGCAAGGGCGGCAGTGCGGCGGACCGGCGTCGAGCCGGTCGCGTTCGAGTCCAGCCCGTACTACCTCTACCACCCGCTCACCGCCGAACGGATCGCCCGCGACCTGCCGGACGTCAAGCTGATCGTGCTGGTGCGCGACCCGGTGGAGCGGGCCTATTCACAGCACGCGCACGAGGTGGCGCGGGGCTTCGAGAAGGTCGCCGACTTCGCTCAGGCGCTGACGCTGGAGTCGGTGCGTCTGGCCGGCGAGGCGGAGCGGCTGCGCGCCGACCCCGCCTACCACAGCCACGCCCACCAGCACCACGCGTACCGGGCGCGCGGACAGTACGTCGACCACCTGCGCCGGCTCGCGGGCCGGTTCGGCCGGGACCGGATCCACGTGGTGGACAGCGCCGTCTTCTTCACCGCCCCGGAGCGGGTCTACGCCGGGGTGCTCGACTTCCTGGAACTGCCCGCGCTGGGCTCGCCGACCTTCGAGCGGCACAACGCCCGGCCCCGCTCGCCGATGCCAGAGTCGCTGCGGAGATCGTTGGAAGAGCATTTCCGCTGGTACGACGAAGAGCTCGCCACCTGGCTGGGCCACCCCCCGTCATGGCGCCAATGACCCCGGCGCCCCACCCGCCCGCCGAACCCGCCGGTCGCGCTGGTCGCGCCGGTCGCGGTGATCAAGGGCTGGTTGACGCGACACGCCGGCCCTACGGGCAACCACCCCTTGATCAACGCGGTGGTGCGGGGCTCGGTGGTGGCGGGCCTGTTGGCGGGGGGCTTGGTGGGGTTGCTCGGGGCAGCGCGCTGAACCTGGTCGGGGCCGCTTATTCGGCACTCGGGGGGTTTCTTG